>CAYGOX010000102.1:0-11082 GCA_964351485.1 uncultured Halioglobus sp. | reverse complement strand
CGCGAGCGAATGAGCGGCAGCAGCACCATGGTCGACACGGGACTGGGGTTCTTGAAACCACCGCCCTCCCCGCCTTCGACCACCAGGCCATCGACCCCGGCATCAATGGCTTTGAGCGCCATATCCAGCGTAGGCACCACGTGAAACACCTTGATGCCCGCTTCCTGGAACGCGGCCGTGCACACCGTGGGACTGCCCGACGAGGTAGTGACAAATTTGATCCCCTGCTCGATCACAAAGTCGATCACCGGCAGCCCCTTCACGTAAGAGAGCGCGACATTCATCCCGAACGGTTTATCGGTGAGTTCACGCATACGGCTCACTTCGGCGCGCACGTTGTCGAACTCACCCGAAGACGTCTCGATAATGCCGAGTCCACCCGAATTGCTCACCGCCGACGCCAGCTGGGCACGCGCGATCCAGCCCATCGGGGCCTGGATAATCGGGTAGCTGGTGCCGGTCATCGCGGTGACCCGGTTACTGATTGCCATATCACTCATCTGGTTCTCTCGCTCGATCTAAAAAAAGTCTTACAGGATCAGTGCTTCACAGCCGGTGCCGGCCCACACCTGGTCAACGCGCTCGCGCTGCGCTTCACTCAAGGCGCGGTACTGTTCGTTGATCCAGCGCAGGCACTTGCCCTGGTAGGGAAAGGTCTGCTGGGTCCAGCGTGCGCCGTCGATCTCGATATCCCAGGTCGCTTCGCCGGACTCGATTGCCCGGGCATTGGCCAGCAGCGTCGGTGCGTAGACTCGCCCGACCTCCTCCAGCAGACCGCGCAACGCCCCCGGTAACGCGCCGGAATCGAGCCAGTCGTCCGCGCCCGGCGTGAGTCCGGTGTGGTCCTCCAGGGTGCTGACCCAGGCCACGGTGCGCGGCGACACCTCGTAGGCGATAGCGCGCGGCGTCGGATCAAAACCCACCAGCTGAGTGAGCTGGCCGTACAGGGCAAAATCGCCGGCGCCGGGACGCCGCCCGAGCAGGAAGGGCTGTGCCTGCAACAACGCCTCCATCGCTTCCAGGAAACGGCGGTAGCTGGCATCGATCACCGGCGCGGTCGTGTTGTTGGAGCCGACCACGTACAGACGCTCGCGCTGGCGTTTGGAGAACATCGATTTGAACTGGTCATGCGCGGCTGCCGGCATCGTTGGGTCCAGACCCAGCGGCAGCATGGTACCCGCATTGTCCGCATCGGCATCGAAGTGCCAGCGGTAATGAAACATGTACTTGGTCACCCACTCGTCGCCGAAGTCTTCGAGCAGGTAATCGAAGAACGCCAGTACCGGGTCCTCGGGAATTGCCGAACGCCCCGGATACAGCTGCTCGAGCTGGCGAATGATCGGGGTGGAGTCGCACCGAGCGGTGACTGCGCCATCCTCCTCGAACAACACCGTGGGCAGCAGCGTGGGCCGCGGCGCTTCGATACCGTTTTCACTGAGCCAACTCGCCGCGTCAGCCCAGACCAGACTGTACGGGATATGCCGATAACGCAGCAGAGCCACCATCTTGCGGGTGTAGGGGGAACCGGTATTCCCGATCAGTCGCAGTCGCTGTTGCGTCATAGCCTGTCCTCGCTGGATGCAATCACGCCGGGTGCTGTACTAACGCGTGCTGCCGTGGGCAGCGCGGCGGCGGTCGTGCCGTGTGAAAATTTCATCGAGCGGACGACTGATCAAGGTGTGGAGTCGCACCATCTCAAGTTTCGGCCAGGTACAGCGCTCCCCGGAATCGATCAGTCGCCGCACCTGTTTTTCATCGGGGAAGGTCAGCAACTTCATCGGGTTGAAGAACTTGTAGTCGGGCAGGATGTTAATGTCGCCGACATAATCCTGGTTGATCACCGAGCGCAGCAGGCTGGTGCCCTGCGTTACCCAACCATTGTCGCGGTCCGCCCGATCGGCGATCAGCGTGATCGCGTTGAACCACTCACGCGCGGTGCGCCGGCCGGCCTCGGTCAGCAGGCCCAGTGCGTTCTGGTCGCGATGCCCGTCACTGACAAAGGGTATAACGTGGGGGTTGGTCTGGCTCACCACATAGTGGTTTACCCCGTAGAGGCGAGCGAGACGTTTCGCCGGAAGATCGTCGCTCACGGAACCATCCACCCACTTGCGCGATGGCAGGTAGTTCTGCCGCTCGCCCCTGTCATCCAGCGCCTGCAGGGTGACCGGGGGAAACACACCCGGTACCGCGGCCGAAGCCATAACAGCGCTGCGCATCAGGACATTGGGTGAGGTGATGGCGTTGAGCAGACGCGACCTCTGGTGCGTCTCGGCCGGCGCGACCGAGACGTTCATCGCACGCCCTGTTTTCGCAAAGGCCTGCTCAAAGGTGAGGTCGGGAATGAAACTGGCAATCGCCTCCTCGAGGTCGGCCACCTGGGCGATGGCACTGCGCGAACCGGGTGTAGGCAGGCGATCGAGGAAATAGGCCGGATCCATGATCTGGTCGAGTTCTTCGCGCGTGTGCGTGGAAATGACGCTGCCGATAATCGCGCCACCGCTTGAGCCGGACAGGATCGTGGGCACCAGGTCGGCGCCAGCCAGCGCCCGCAAGACGCCCACGTGGAAAAACAGAAGCGACCCGGAACCACTCATCATGAAGGCCGACTGGCCAAAGCAGTGACTGGCGCGCCGGAAGAAATCCATTTTTTCGGCCTCGCCGATATCGCCGCTGTCATCCTCGGCAATCAGCCAAAGTGCATCCGCAATCGCGACGATATACTCCTCGACCAGTTGCTTGGTGCCCGACAGGGCGTGACCGTAGAGCCCCGACTTGCCCATGCCGGACATGTTGCCGTGAATTCCTTCATTGAGCGCATACAGTATGCCGCGGACGTCGTGGCGCGCGCGCAGGCTTTGCAGCCGGTCGAGCCGCATTCGTATGGACACGTAATCGTATTGGCGGGTAGCGTCTTTCCTGCGCCAGCGATCGAGCCCGTGATGGGCATCGTACGCCGACGCGGCTTCGCACCACTGTTCGTAGCTCTGCGCCTCACGCAGCGCACGCTTCACACGCGCACTACCGTTAATCACCATACCTCGTTTCTCCCGGGCAATTACCCACTGGCGGCGGCACGGCGCATGGTAGCATGCGCCACTTGCCTTACCCTACTCGTAATGACACTATCTGTGCCATTATTTTTCAGGAGGTCTACATCGTGGAATACGAACAGCTGGACTCGATCGCGCGCATCACCTTCGACGACGGTAAGGCCAACGCCGTCGGCCCCGCTTTTCTCGAGGCGATCAATGCCGCCCTCGACCGGGCCGAAGAAGAAAAGGCGACGGCTGTAATCCTGCAGGGCCGCGAGGGTATGTTTTCCGGCGGCTTCGACCTCGGCGAATTTCAAAAGGGCCCCGAGGCCACGGTAGCCATGGTCAGCGGCGGGTTCCGCCTGCTGGTCCGGCTGTACAGCTTTCCAGTACCGGTTGTCGCGGCCTGCACGGGCCACGGTATCGCACTGGGCGCCTTTATCCTCATGGCCAGCGACTACCGCATCGGCACCCGGGGCAAGTTCAAGTTCAGCCTGCCCGAAACAGCGATCGGGATGGAGCTGCCGCAAATTCTGCAGGCTCTGGCCAGGGCCCGCCTTGCCACCCTGCACTTTGATCGCGTGGCCCTGATGTCGGAAGTCTACGATCCCGACACCGCGGTCCAGGCCGGCTTCATCGACGAGGTGGCGGATGCGGCAGAGCTGCAGTCCCGCTGCCTCGAAGTCGCCACCCGGCTGGCCCAGTTGCCCGCCGGTCAATACACGACCAACAAACTCGCCCTGCGCGCCGCGACCTTGCAAACCATGCGCGAGAGCATCGAGGAAATGCTCGGGAACTGACCTGCGCCGCTGGCCGGGCGAAAGAGCGATGCGTTAGACTCCCCACTGTTCCAGTCAAGGGGATACACGCGTGAGTACATTGGGGTCTGCTCTCATTTTCCTGGGTGCCGCTGTCGTCGCGGTGCCCGTCTTCAATAAACTGCGCGTCGGCGCGATTATGGGCTACCTGGTTGCAGGCGCCGTTATCGGTCCCTCACTGCTCAACCTCGTCAGCGACCCCGACACCATCCTGCACTTTGCCGAGTTGGGTGTGGTGTTCCTGCTCTTTCTCATCGGGATAGAACTGGCACCGCAGAAACTGTGGCGCCTGCGCAACGCCATCCTGCTGTGCGGGGGCGGACAACTGGCACTCAGCACCCTCGCGGTGGGCGCCATCGCGTATGTGCTGATCGGCACCCCGTCAGTGGCTCTCGTCGTCGGCCTTTCGCTGGCGCTCTCCTCCACCGCCTTTGCGATACAGCTGATGCAGGAACACCGTATGCTGAAAAGCCCTCCCGGGCAGAAAGGTTTCAGCATCCTGCTGATGCAGGATCTGGCGGTCATCCCGATCCTGCTGCTGGTGCAGGCACTGGCCCACACCGGTCAGGCAGAGGGGCCGCCCTGGTACGTTGGTGTGGGCGCGATCCTGCTGGTGCTGGTCATCGGCCGCTACCTGCTGAATCCGGCACTGCGCCTGGTCTCGCACTACGGCAGCGACGAGATCATGACCGCTGCCGCGTTATTCATCGTGATCAGTACGGCGCTGGGCATGCAGGCAGCCGGCCTCTCGATGGGCATGGGCGCCTTTGTCGCCGGCGTGCTGCTGGCCAACTCCCGCTTCCGCCACCAGGTGGAGGCGGAAATCGAACCGTTCAAGGGCCTGCTGCTCGGCCTGTTCTTCATCGCGATCGGGATGAACATGGATCTGGGTCTATTGGCGCGCGAACCGGTGTTCATCGTAGGCGCAGCCATTGCCCTGGTTATGATCAAGACGCTGGTCATCTGGTCGCTGCTGCGCCTGATGGGCGAGACCTCCCGCGATGCAATGCACGTGGGCCTGATGCTGTCGCAGGGTGGCGAGTTCGCGTTTGTCGTGATGACGGCCGCGGTCGGCAACGCCCTGGTCGAGCCCGCGCTGGCCGACCAGGTCACGCTGATCGTCGGCGTCTCCATGGCGCTGACGGCGCCGCTGGTGATCCTGCACAGTCAGTATTACGCCTCGACCAACTGTCCCCGCGTGTATGACGATCACTCGGAGATGGACGAGCCCGAGGTCATCATCGCGGGGTTCGGACGCTTCGGGCAGATCACCGGGCGCATCCTGAGCGCTAACGGCATCCCCTTTACCGCCCTGGACAACGACGCGGAACACATTGAGTTCGTAGAAAAGTTCGGCAACCGCGTGTTCTACGGGGACGGCTCCAAGCTGGAGCTGTTGAAGGCCGCGGGGATCGACCACGCGCGGGTCATCTTCATCGCGCTGGACAACGAGGAGCAGGCACTGGAAGTGGCCGAACTGGTCCGCGCCAACTATCCCGACCTGCATATCGTCGCCCGGGCGCACAACCGCTTCAGCGTGCGCCTGTTCAAACAGATCGGCGTGCAGAACGTCATCCGTGAGATGTCTGCCGGCAGCCTCGAAGCGGCCGAGGACGTCTTGCAGGCCTACGGCTACAACGAGCACGACGCGGCGCGCATGGTCCGGATTTTCTCGCGACACGATCGCGAATCACTGGAGAATTCACTGGAAATGGATGACGATATGGACGCGCTGATCGACCATTCGCTCTACAGCAGGGATCACCTGGCCACCCTCTTCCAGGACGACCAGGCCGAACTGCCCGAGCTGCACTGACTGATCCAAACGCGATAGGGACCCGTACCTGCGGACGACTCTCGTATTTTCCACCGGGTGGAAAAAAACATGATCGATCGCAACCTCGGCAACCTGGAGCGCGTGATACGCCTGCTGTTTGCAGTCGTTTTCAGCCTCTGGGCCCTGACACGTCCCGAAATGAGCCTGGCGGAATGGGCAGTGCTGCTCCTGGCGCTGTTTTTCTTCCTGAACGGCCTGTTCTCCCGCTGCTACCTCTGGTACATCCTCGATATCAACACCTACCGCGACACGCAGACAGACAGCGACAGCGCGGCGTGCTAGGCTGCGGCATTGGCTGACCGAGGAGCGGACATGGCGGAACGATCCCTGCAACTGGGCGCTATTCTCTACCCCGGGTTCGAAATGCTCGACCTGTTCGGGCCGCTGGAAATGTTTTCACTGCTCGACCCGGGGCTGCTGGACATCCACATGATTGCGCAGCAGGCCGGCCCGGTAACAGCGGCCACCGGCATGCGCATCGACGGCGAGCCACAGGTGCTCGCGCAGTACGACTTCACTAACGCACCCGAGTTGGACATCCTGCTCCTGCCCGGTGGTTTCGGCACACTCCCGGAACTCGACAACCCCGCCCTGCTCAATTTCCTGGCGGAGCGAGCCGGGCGCGCGCAAATTACCGCCTCGGTCTGCAGCGGTTCCGCGCTGCTGGCGCGGGCGGGCGTATTGGACGGACACCGCGCGACCAGCAACAAGCAACTCTTTGCGCTTGCGGTCGCACAATCTGACAAGGTGGAATGGGTCGAGGCCGCACGCTGGGTGGACGATGGTCCGGTAGTCACCGCATCGGGGGTGTCGGCGGGGATGGACATGGCGCTGGCGATCATCGCCCGCCTGTTTGGCCAGGAGGCGGCGGAAACGATCATGGCGAGCGCGGAGTACACCTGGCACCGGGATGCGTCGAGCGATCCGTTTGCGAAGGATCTGAACAAGCTCGCCGCCCTGCTCGACCTCTGAGCCGGTCCGCCCGGACCGCGCAGATCTAGTTCCGGCGTTTGCGCCGCAAGAGCCAACAGGCCACGGGACCCAATAGCCACGCCGTTCCCGGCAGCGGCACCGTGGCGATCTCTGGTGATACTTCCTCGGTCGTTAATAGCAGGCGTGGCGCGGTATCGATGGCAAGCGACAGATCCTGGAATGCGTCGGCCAGGTAGGCGATCTGGAACCCGACCAATCCCGCGGCACTGGCCAGGTGCGATGTCGCCGCGCTTCCCAGGCCAAAATTGAGCGAAGCAAACCCTGCCGAGAGCGTTTCGGTGACCGCATTAACACCACTGGCGAGCGCTGCGAACAGGTTGTCGAACTGCGCCCTGGTGAGGGGCCCAACGGGGGCCGTCGTCACCGTATCGAGCGCGCCCGGATCAATCGTACTGACGGCCAGCTCGCCAGGCACCGGGTCGGTGACATCGAGGTCGAACGTCAACGCCGCATCCACGATCGTCCCGCTCACGGCGGACAGATCGTACAGCAGGTAGCCGAAACGTTCTCGATATTCCAGCGCAGTACCCATGGGGTTGAATCCCACGAACTGGTATTGAAGTGATTGCAGATTGGTTGTGTGTGAGTAACTGTCGGTCGGCGATGCCGGGTCGGTGCCCTGCCGTACCACTTCGCCGCTACCGACTGTACCCAGACTGATGATGTCTGCGTGTGCCGGCAGTACCTGCGCGCACGCAACCAGCAGCAGTCCCTGAAGACTGGCGCGTATCCCTTTCACGTATCCCCTCTTGCGGCGTTACCGGTGGCGCTGCCGCTGTAAATCTTGCGTTTACATTATCAGGGTCAACGGTGCCGCGAGGCTGCACCGAACACAAGGACGCAGTTCACAGTTCGAGAAACTCTCCGGACTCGAGATCCACACAGTGCTGGAGATGGCGCTGGATCATGGCCAGGAACATCGCATCGCTGCGTTCGTCCGCGCTGCTGAAGCTCGCGCCAAGCACGGTAATCATGAGCCCGTGCATGGCGCAAAGGCGATACTGCCGCCAGCAATCATCCGCCTCCAGCGTGACGCCGGCCGCGGCCAGCTGTTGCCGATAGCGCTCGATGAGTTCGCGTTCCCAGGCACGGCGGTCGGCTGTCTCCAGGCTGCCGCCGAGGAAATAGGCCACGTCCGCCAGGGGCGATGCGATCGACACGGTCTGCCAGTCCACGGTGGTAGCCGTATCGCCAAGAAACAGCACGTTTTCACTGCGCAGGTCGCCGTGGATCAGGGTTCGCGGCCCGTCGTAACTGGCCACGTAGCGCATCACGCGATCCTTGAACAGATCGCCGAATGCAATGCACTCGCCGGTCAACCCGTGCCCGAAACGCTCCAGGAAACCGGGCCAGCACTGCTGCATAAGCGCCTGCCCGAACTCGCCACCGTCAGCCAGCGTGGAGACGACGTAGTCGCGCGCTTCGAGCGTATCATCGTCGTAGTAATCCGCGGCCAGATGGGCAACCTCATCCAGCACGCTCTCGGCCCGGCGGCGGCTCTCGCCGACCAGGTTGCTGCCGGGCTCTGCGGGGGCCATGTCTTCCATCAGCAGGAGGAACTCGGTGCGGTCCTCACTCAGCTCACTGCCGTAGATACGCGGCGTTTTCATGCGCGTGCCCGCCGCCAGCTCGCGGTAGAACATCACCTCGTTGTAATAGGCGCCGTGCGAGCCGGCCATGGCGCGCGCGTGCTCATCGGCGGCGGGGAACTTGGCGATCAGGGACGACGGCGCATTGCCCTGCCCCGCTGCATAGTTGAGCGTCACCCTGGCGTTGTCCCCCATCTTGCCGGTGCCGATCACCCTGGCCGACACCTCGGTCAGACGCGCATCGCCGAGCACGCCCGCCTGGGCCAGGTAAGGAGTGAGCACTTCGGCGGTCAATTCCGACGGTGTGGTAGGAAAGTCGTTACTCATGTGGATACAGCCTTTGTTAAAACGGTTTACTGCGGCGCCGAGTCAAAAATATCGGAACTGGCCGCGTATGCCTTGATCAGTTGCGCATCTTCAGGAACGAGAAAGCCCTGCGCCACAGCCTCATCGGTCGACGCCTCCAGCGCCTCGATGTAAGCGGCATTACTTTCATACAGCATGCCCAGCGTCGCGGCATCAAACAGCTCGGTTGTGCCGCTCAGGAAACAGAAATCCACCGTATCGACACTCACCTCGTCAATGGCCGACAGGTCGGGCTGCGGCTGCCCCTCGCCTTCGAGCACGGCGATGGGCACGTCTACATAGGGCGTGCGCACACCGCCCAGCGCATTGCCATAGGTATCGCGCTCGATGGCCGGCGGCTCACCCGACACACGGATACGCTCAGCGCGCGCCGGTGCAACGCCCTCGACCATCCACGCCTGCAGCGCGCGCACTGCCGCATTGGCGACGAAATGCTGCGGCCCGGAGTTGACGGGAATCTCACATTCAATGATTCCGGGGATCGGTTGCGCGTTTTCCAGCACCGCCGCTACCGCGGGGTTGTCACCGGTATCAAACCGGTTATCCAGGAAGGTGTACAGGTCCGCGTGCGCGGTGCCCGCGACCTCCCACAGTCGGAACAGGTCATTGTCCGGCTGATTGCTCGCATACGAACCGAGCACAAACAGATCGGTTTCGGTTTGCAGCATCAGCGTCGGAACGCCCAGGTCATCGCGCACTGTTACCACCGACGGTGTGGCGACGTCCGGATCGAGAAACGATCCGCGCAACCCGGCGCTGCCGTCGGTACGGCTGTGGACAAAGTACGCGTCGAACAGGGCATGCATCGGCGCGAACGCGTTGATGTAGGTCATCAGGCGCCCCGCCGACTGCGATTCACCCGCTGCCAGCAGCCGCTGCGGGACGAGATCACCCAGCAGGGCCACGTCGGTTCCGTGGCGCAGCGCCCTGGCGACCTGGCCATAAATATCGTAGGAGTAACCGTCACCGGGGTGCATCAGCGTGTCGTAACGATCACCGCTGTCGGTACCGGTAACCGCGGCGGCGCTGCCGTCGACCAGCGCATCCACGCCGACCTTCTGTGCCGAGACGCCGACCCAGGCGTGCCCGCTGCGAATAATTTCGGTATGCACCATGTTCCAGTCCGGACCGGAATCGAACCCGGCACTCACGTTCAGCCACTCAACCATCACGGTGCCACTGAAATCGGCGGCATCCTGTGGCCGGATAACCACGATGCGTGTCCGGTAGTCGGCGACATCGGCACTCTGGATCTCCCAGCGCCCGTCCGGCAACAGTGTATTGGCGTTGGTATAAGCGGTTGCGGTGCCGCTCATGAAAAATTCGGTCTCGGCGGTGTAGCCCAGTGACGGCAGGTTGATGAACGTCCCGACCAGCGTGGGCGCTCCCTCGAGCGGTCCGGTAAACTGCGCCTCGGCAACCGCCTGAACAAAGGGGGTAGCGACTCCGGGAATACCGACTTTCATACTGCCCGACCCTTTATTATTGGAACTGCAGCCGGACAGCGCGACCAGGGCCGCGCAGACCAGGCACCAGAAGCCGATCGCGCGGTGAGAAACTGCTTGCGTATTCATTGTTATTCTCCATTTGCTTCGGTATCGCGCCCTGAACCATCAAATTCACCGCGCCATAGCTTAATGTGCGACAGCGGCCGTGACAGCACAACAGGTTCAGTCGCTTGAACTGTCGCTCAATCTGTCACCGGCTGTCGCCCCGGGTCGGTCAGCCAGCGGTTGTACAGAATCAGCGGCGGGGCCGCGATCAGCTGTAGACCGCCGTACAGCAACACCGTGAACAACACCATATCGCCCACCGTATTGTCCCCGCCCACCACAATCGGAAAGAGTGTCGCCTTGATCATCACGCCGAGATTGGTGTTGCGCACCACGGCTTCCATTTCGATTGCGATACAGTCGCGGCGCGACAGGCGCAGCAGCATCGGCCCCAGCCGGCCCAGGATCACAATTAACACGATAAACAGCGTCACCAGAGCGAGATTGTCCAGGCCGAACGCCTCCACATCCAGGCGTCCGGCACTGGAAGAACCGACGATGATCAGCACAATGGTGAACAGCGACGCCCGGATGCTCCACTTTGAAACCGATGGCGCCGATCGCGGCAGGTAGATCAGGTAAATCATGCCGAGAGCAAGCGGCAGCAGGAGGATCAGGGCGATATCGCGAATCACCTGGTCAACCGGCATGCTGAAATCGGCCGGCAGGTACTGGTCGATCAGCAGGGACAGGATCAGCGGCGTGGTGACCAGGCAGGCGAGCGTGGTGATGCCGGTAATCGAGATGGACAACGGCGAATTGCCGCGGGACATAAAGGTGAAAATATTCGAGGTCGTCCCGCCGGGAATGGCCGCCAGGAGTGCGATGCCCACCGCGACTCCCCCGGCCACCTCCATGCCATGGATGAAGGCCCAGGCTGCCGCGGGCACCATC
>CAYGOX010000101.1:0-11115 GCA_964351485.1 uncultured Halioglobus sp. | reverse complement strand
GGGCTCAGTCGGAGATTCTTTTTACAAGGCTTGCCATATACGGGGCTACGAAACCGAATATCTTTGGAGTTAGCCTTGTTGCCTCGTTTGATGTCTTTTAGAAAGTCTGTCACATAACCCCAGATTGAGCCTGTTTCAGGTGCGTCGTAGTCAGAGTTAAGACAGAAGATCCAGCCTCGTTGAGTTTGCACGCACCATCTCCTTCAAGTTGCTGACAATTTTATTGTTCCAGATTGTGCGGGTAGTCTGCTCTCAACCTGGCTTCGACGCAATGTATTTGAAGGGGGATATGCTTGCTGACTTTAGGTCTATAACTGCTATTCATTTGACCGTTATAGTGCGAACCTTGAAAACTTATAACTTTTTAGTTCCTCAAAAACATGTAGGGCCAGCAAGGCTCGAAACTAAGACCCGTTGGTTGTCAGCAGGATATTTCTCTGAGAAATACATCCACAAGCCCACGTAGAACAGTAGAATCGTGGTCTGTCCCCATTTCGCCGTAAGTAGGCCGGAGTTTCATATGATCAGTATCAGAAAACTTGTAGCAGTGTTGATCTTCGTGGTACCAAACGCTGCCCTCGCTGAGTGGACAACTGTAACCAAAGTGGACTCGATGACAAACGAAGTCCGAAAATCGGCTTTTGTCGAAAATAGCCTTGGGCACCGATTTTCCGTGTACAGGATTCCCTCGGATGATAATCGAGTCTGGGGCAACTTCGCGATTTCGCAGAAGGTGTTTGATTTGATCGACGGTGAGAAGCTGATTCAGTTCCGAATCGACAAGCACGACGCCAAGGATTTACGAGAATCTGTAAAGCTCCAAAAATTGATGCAGAGGCTCGGCGAGACTAGACCCATGTACGAATGGAAGCCTAAGTGGGTGAATTTTGTGCTCTGGCATGGGGACAAAGAGGAAGGCGTCTCACCAGCTATCGAAAACCTGAAGAATGGAAACACACTGAAAGTTCGATACTACTTGTCAAAAGGCGGATACAAGGACACAGAATTCTCGCTAAAAGGCGCAAAAAACGCTATCGACGAGGCTCTACTCCTCTGATCAAAGTCTACTCCCGGTTCTCCAGAGCCACTTAATCCTGATCCTGATTCACTAGATCAAGCGCCCGATCAGGATCAATCCCCGCCGCCTTCGCCTCCGCAGAATTCGAGAATTCGGGAATTCGGGGACAGACCACGTTTTGTTAGGGGGTGGGGTTTAAGATTCGAAGCCCAAAAACCGTGGTCTGTCCCCGGTTTTTATGGTCTGTCCCCGGTTTTTAGGCAACCACTGAAATTCTTGCTGGTACGAACTTATGCCAGGGCGTCCCGATAAACTTGTCGCGATAGCGCGGTGACGTTAGCTCATTCGCATACACCCCAAACGGTCGGCGCACTCCGTCGTCGCCGGTGAAATCCATGCCCTGGCCGTTGGGGATCGACAGCGTGCCGGGGTGCATCCTGTCGTCGTACGCGATTTCCACGGTCGCTTTGCCGGCCTCGGTTTCCAGCAGGACGGTTGCGCCCTCTGGGATCGACAGGCGCTCGGCATCGCTCGGATGCACGGTGAGTGAAGTCGGGTTGCGGCCCTTCACCCAGTCGGGGTCGCGGATGGCGCAGTTGGCCGTGTAGGCGCGGCGCGAACCCGCCACCAGTGAAAACGGATACGCCTCGCTGGTGTCCACCAGCGGCTCCATGGCCTGCAGTGTTTCCAGTTCGTCCAGCAATTCGCTGATGACCAGTTGCAGCTTGTTGTCGGGGTGGGGGATGGCGGCGAAGCTGTCCTGGTGGTCGGACTCGCCGATGAACACGCCGGACGGCGAGCTGGCGATTGCCCTGAACAGGTCGTTGCCGGCATCTTCCCCGGCGTAACCGGCGCGCTGCGCCTGCACCGGGTGTTTCATGACGTAGACCTGGCTGAGCCCCCAGATCGCGCTGGTCGCAGCGCGCCCCTCGCCCAGGGTGGGCCCCAGGGTGCGGTACATCACGTAGGACAGCATCTTGTCGATCTTGGGGTTCTGCGCCATCTGTTCGAAGAACGCGGCGCGATAGGCTTCCAGGCCCTGCGCGGCGGCTTCGTGCAGCGGGTCCAGTTCGCCCGGTTCAAAAAATTCCAGCGCCTCGATCAGGCGCGCGTGAATTTCCGGTTCGATCAACACGCCGGGTGTCACGTCGAGTACGGGCGGGCGCAGGTGGAACAGGTTCGCCGGGAAGTTGCGCGGAAAAAAGGTGGCCGACCATTTCTCGAAGTTGGTGGCGGCGGGCAGCACGTAGTCGCACTCGCGCGCGGTTTCGGTCATGGCCACGTCGATGGCCACGCTGCATTCGAGCGAACGTATCGCCTCGCGCAGCGACTGCGTGCCGGGCAGTGAGTGAACCGGGTTACTGCTCTCGAACAGGATACCGCGCGGGCGTTCCGGGTGATCGTTGAGAATCTCTTCGGCGAGATAGGCGCCGGGGTAGAGCCCGCTGACAATCGGCGCGCCGGTCACGGGCAGCTTTTTGCGACCCACGTCGTAACCGTTCTCGTCGACGGGCGTCGTGTCGACCGAGATGATCGGCGCGAGTTGCGTCACGGCATCCATGGTGCCCGGCTTGCCGTAGTTTCCGGTCAGCAGCGCCAGCAGAAAGTTGAGATAGGTGACCAGTGTGGAGTGCGGCGCCATCTGGATGCCCAGGTCTTCTTCCAGCGCAAACGATTGGGCATCGGCAATCACGCGCGCGGTGCTGGCAATCAGCGCCGGGTCAATGCCCGCGAATCGCGCAAACTCATCGACCGGAATTTTCCGGAAAGCCTCGATCACCCGCTCGTGACCGGCGGTGTGCGCTTGAAGCCATGCCGTGGGCAGCTTGTCCTGTTGCACGATAGAGGCCACCAACGCGGCCATGCACCAGGCGTCGCGGCCAGGTGTCACCGCCAGGTGAATGTCGGCGTAGTCGGCTGTTTCGGTGCGGCGCGGATCGACCACGATGAGGGTGCGCGACGGATCCTTCTTGATATCACGCAGCAGCTCTCGCGCCTTGTCGATGCCGTTGCTCATGAACGGGTTCTTGCCCACGAACATGGCGACCTGGGCATGGTGCAGGTCGGAGTGCACCACCGCGCCGACCATGCGGCTGAACACCCAGGCCAGCCCGGTTTTTTCCTGCGAGATGGCGTTGCCGTTGTACTTCATGCCCAGCGCGTGGCGCAGCGGGCCCGAGTAGCCGCCGCCCAGATGGTCACCCTGCGCGCCGCCGCCGTAGTAGAAGATGCGCTCGCCGCCGTGGGTATCGCGGATAGTGCGGAACTTCGCGGCGATTTCGCTGATCGCGGTGTCCCAGTCGATAGCCTCGTAAGTGCCATTTTCTTTCCGGCGCATCGGGTGCAGCAGGCGATCCCGGTTGTTTTGGTAGTAGTTGATCCGCGCGGCCTTGTTGCAGATGTATCCCCTGGACGTGGGGTGGTCCTTGTCGCCGCGCACCTTGACGATCTCGCGGGCGGCTTCGTCGCCCAGTTCGACCTCCAGGCCACAGTTAACGAAGCACAGGTTGCAGGCGGTCTTGATCGGTTGGGGAGTAACGGACTGGTTCATGGTTGTGTCCTCCGGGTCAGGACTGTTGGGTTTTTGAGCGGAACCGGGCGGTGATGTCCTGCGCACGCAGTGGCCGGCCCTCGCTCGATTGCACCTCGACGGCGCGGATGGGGGTGTCGCTGTCCTTTTCGTAAAACTGCACCGGCGCCTTGCCCTCGCCAAAAATCCAGCGGTCACCCCACTGGGTGATAGCGATGAGCACGGGGGTGAGATCCTGTCCGCGCTCGGTCAGCGTGTAGGTGTAACGCTCCACGCCGGGCCGCACGGGTTGCTTGTCGAGCACGCCGAACTGCACCAGCTTGTCCAGCCTGTCCGAGAGAATGTTGCGGGCCACCCCGAGACTTTTCTGGAATTGGGAGAATGTGCTCGCGCCGAAGAACGCATCGCGCAGGATCAACAGTGTCCACTTGTCGCCGATAATGTCGGCGGTGCGGGCCATGCTGCACGGAAAATCTTTGAAGGATGTGCGGGTCATGGAATCAGGTTAGGTCAAAAGGTTTCTTAAAGCAACCAAAAATTCGGCCTGCCGGTGCTATGATGCTGGGCCTGTATAACAACAAGAGCCCATTGTCATGATTCGCACACTCAGTGTCGTTCTCGCCGCCACCTGGCTGACTGCCTGCACCGACGGCAGCGACACGTTCCTGGTTACGCCTCCCGAAGCCCCGTTGCCCGACTTTGCCACCGCCGATGCCTGGCTGGCTGATTTTGTCGAGACGCAGCCGCTGTTTCCCGGAGCGTCCATCATCCTGGTCGACGGCGACCGGGGTGTGATGCACAAGAGTGTGTTCGGAAATCAGACCGATGATTCGCTGGTCCTGCTCGCCTCGACCACCAAGGTGCCCACCGTCATGCTGCTCATGGCGCTGCATGACGACGCGTCGATCGATTTTGATATCCAGACGCCCATCGCCACCTACCTGCCCTGGGAGGGTGTGTGGGATGCCGCGATTACCACGGAGAATCTTGTGTCAAACCGTTCGGGAATCCCCGGGCTGGATAACCTGACCACCCGGTTTGCCGCTTACGCACCCCACCTGTGCCAGTTCCTGCCCGGCGGTACGCTCATGGAATGCGCCGAGACGCTGTACACCACGCCGCTGCCGGCCATCCCCAACCCGCCAGCGGATACCGCCTTCGATTACGGTGGCTCGCAGTGGCAGATTGCCGGGGCGGTTGCCGAGTTTGTCGGCGGCGCCACCTGGAACCAGCTTTGGGACCAGTACATCGGCGAACCCTGTGGCCTCGAGATGACGCGTTACGGCAACAACCTTTCGTTCGCCGATGAATGGACCGGCAATGCCGACGCCCTGGAGGGCCTCGACAATCCCAGCATGGAAGGCGGCATGATGAGCAGCCTCGACGACTACGCGAAGCTGTTGTCGGTGCACCTCAACGACGGTTACTGCGGAGACCAGCAGGTGGTGTCGGCACAAAGCCTGGCGTTCATGCGCGAGGAGCGGACACCCATCGAGGGTAGCTCGCGCGGCTATGGGATGGGCTGGTGGCTCACACCGCCCCCGGCCGGTGGCGAGGTGTACCTCTACGTCGATCCGGGTGCCTACGGCTCGGTATCGTGGATCGACACGTCGCGCAACTACGGAGGCGTGGTGTTTTTTGAGGAATACACGCTGACGGGTGCGTCAATGGGTTCGGGGGGTGTTGTCCGCGATCTGATCCCGCTGATCGAGGCCGCTATCGACGCAACCCGTTAACGCCGCGCGTCGGCCGGTGAGGCCGTTCAGTCGCGCAGGTCGTTATTGGGCGGGCCCCAGACGCACAGCGGCTTGGCAGTGAAGCGACGGCCGCCGAAGCGGGCGGCGTTGTCCTCGAACAGGACAGCGCCCGGGTAGGGGCGGCTTCCCGGTGCCGAAATAGCCCCGGTTGCCTGATCGTAGGCGCGCCCGTCCTGCGTGAACGTGGTGTGTGCGGCGCGCAGGCTCAGTGGTTCCTCGATCCGGGTCATCTGGTGGTTCCAGCCCTTGGACGTGCTGTACTCCCTGAAATCCGCGGTGGTTGCCCAGCGGACGGGGAACGCACCCTCGGTGCGATAGGGGTAGGAGGTGCGACAGATCTCGTTCATCTGGCTCTGGTTGCCCAGTTCACCCTCGGTGTTGCCCAGCCCGGCAATCCGGATGCCGGGCGGCTGTGTCAGTGTGCGGGTGGCGTCCAGCAGCGATTGCTGCGGGTTGCGGCGGCAGTAGTCGTCCAGCAGCGCGACCACCGCGTCGCCGTCAGTCTCCTGCGCGCTCACATTGATGTTGTCGTTGATGCCGGTGAGGTAGCCCAGCGCCCACTCCTGCAGTTCTGCCCAGCCCTCACCGAATTCGCGGTTCTCTATCCAGCGTGTGCAGCTGGTATTGCCCGCACCGTAGACTGCGGCGCCCTGGGTCTGCGTGGTGACGCAAAGCGCCAGCGCTCCCAACAGGCACCGGGCGCGTTTCACCGCGCGGCCCGCTGGTAGGAGACTTCGGGAATTTCCTGGGTAATCACGTCCGAAAGGAAGCGGGCGGCGTTGTTGCGCCGCGTTTGCGAGGGCGCGAACACGCTTTCGAAAAAGCTTGTGACCACCACGCGGGTAATCATCTGCTGGCGCAGGACGTTGATCGCGGCCGGTAGCGGCTCCATGATGCACAGCTCGTTTTCCACGCCGTGGTTAATGCCCTGTTCGGGCGTGCCGATCAGTTCGTACCAGGGCTCTTCCAGAGCGCTGTCGATACTTTCCTTGACCATGTAACAGCCCACGACATCGGGATTGTCCAGCCACCGCAGCGGTGCGGCCGGGCCGGCGAAGCCGGTGTGCGAGGCGCCGGCGACAGAGACCAGTTGCGCGCCGCGCACTTTGTCGATGACCGGCTCGGCATTGCTCGGAAAGGGTACGAGTGCGTCGATATCCCCGGCGAGCATGAGGAACGGGATGGAGGCGTCTTTGAAAAACGTCTGGTTAAACACGCTGGTCGGTCCGGCGATAGACAGCGCAGCGCCGATACGCGGATCGCGCATGTCCGGATGAAAACTTACCAGGGTGGTGGTGAGGCCGCCCAGTGAAATCCCTGTGACGCCGATGCGGCGCTCATCAATCAGCCCTTCAAGCGCGTGGCCGTCGGTGGCATTCATCGCCAGCATCGTATCGATAATGAACGAGACATCCGCGGGCTGGTTGATCACGTCGCGCACGTTCGGTCCGCCCGGCGCGGCAAAGTTGGTCAGCGGAAAATCAACGGCGACCACCACGTACCCAAGTGTGACCAGGTGTTTCGCCAGGTAGGCGCCACCGAGTCGGGTGGAGGTGAAGCCGTGGCTGTAAACCACCAGCGGAAAGGGCGCGCCGGTAGACTGCTCGGGGTGCCAGACGGTGCCGTTCAGGTGCCGCGCCGGCTCGCCGGCAAAATCGCCGTTGGGATTGGTGGCGCGGCTCTCGTCAGTCAGTTCGATGTCGAAGCTGGCGACGCCGAGGTCGCCGGGAACAACGCGTGCGGCAGATTCGGAGCCGTCGGGGAAGGGAGTGGGTTGTTTACCGTTGACCAGTACGAATCCGCCCAGGACCAGGAATGCGATCAGTGCCAGGGCAGAGGCGTAGAACCACTTCATGGCGGTGGGCGGCGGGTCAGGCCGCGGCGTCCTCAACGTCTTCGACGCGTTCTTCCTGCTCGTACTGCGCCAGCTTCGCTTCCAGTTCCTTCACCTGGCGCTGCAGCTCGGCCTGCTCGGCCTTGGCCTTGTTCAGTGATTTTTGCAGGAGTTCGTTGGCGCTGGTTTTCTCGGCGAGCTTCTTCTTGTTCGCATCGAGATTCTTTTTCATTTTCGGCGCGTCGTATTTCTTCAGCTCGGCGATGGTCGAGCGCTCCTCAGCGAGGTCTTTCTGCAGCGTCTTGATACGTTTTTTCTGCGTCGCGATCTGGTCTTCGAAGTTGTCGCAGCGCTGGGTCAGTTCCCGGTTGAGTTGCTCAACGCGCTTGTTGCCGGTGGCTTCCACTGACAGCTCGCGAATCTGTTCCAGTTGCTTGTCGATAATCGCCTGCTTTTCATCGCGCTCGGCAACTGCGGCTTCTATCTCTGCGTTCTTGGCGGCCAGTTGGCCTTCGTACTCTTCGCGCAGTTTGGTTTCCAGTTCCATGACTCGTTCAAGGTTTTTCGCTGTCAGCATGCAGTAATCCTGTTCCCTGTGGTTGGTGTGAAAAAAGGTGGGGTGCGGATTATAAAGAGGAAAGACGCTCGCGCCCACCCCCAGGGCAGATCAGTTCGAGGGCGCCTGCCGGCGGTGTGGTGCCGGGGTCTCAGAGGTGAGCCGCGAGTGTGAGCCAGTTCACGCCAAACGCGGCCCGCGACGTCGAAAAATCTTACACTGGCGCGCATCCGGTTTGAGTGAAAAACGATAAAACTATTACAAATCAATAATCTGCGGTTGTTGGCCTGGTTCCTGCTGCACAGACTGGCAACGAATATCGGACTTTCCGTCCCGGCTACTGCCACCCGCCCCATGAGCACTCTGGTGTGCGGGGCCACGCAAACAAGGCGTGGTGTGAATACTGGCAGGCCACCCGGCCCGCCCCGACTAGTCCCCGGGGGCAGAGGCCACGCAAAAACGGCGTTGGGTTTATCCCGCGCCGTTTTTGTTTTTTGTCCACCCAAAACACTGGTCCAACGCCCGGGCCGTTACCTATACTGGCTCGCATGGGAGCAGCCGAACCGACATTCGTGATCGTGGTAAAGCGCGATTGCCCCACCTGTGTGATGGTGGAGCCTGTGATCGCGCAGGCACAGGCACAGGGCCGTGGCCTGGCGGTGTGGTGCCAGGACGATCCGGCGTTTCCCGCCAGCGTCGCGCAGGTGGGTGACGACACGCAGCTCGAGCAGTCCTGGCGCTGGAACATTGAAACCGTGCCTACGCTGATTCGCCTGGAAGCCGGTCAGGAAACCGCGCGGACGGTGGGTTGGGATTCGCAGCAATGGCAGTCCCTGCTCGATCTCGATGCGCTGCCGGACGACCTGCCTGCGTTCCGTCCCGGTTGTGGTTCGATGAGTGTCGCCCCGGGTATGGCCGAGACCCTGGCGCTGCGCTTCGGCGATGTCACCCTGGCGTCGCGTCGGGTTGAGATCGGGGGCATGGAAGATCCTGTGGAGGCCTGTTACGAGCGCGGCTGGAGTGACGGCCTGCCGGTGGTGCCGCCCACCGAGTTGCGCGTTGTGCGCATGCTCGCCGGCACTCGTCGCGATCCTGCCGAGGTGCTCGGTGAAGTCCCGCCCGATCTGCAACCCTGCACGGTGGAAAAGGTGGCCGTGAACGCGGTAATGGCCGGCTGCAAACCGGAGTACCTCCCGGTGGTGATCGCCGCTGTCGAGGCTGCGCTGGAAGACGCATTTTGTATGCACGGCCTGCTCGCCACCACCTGGTTTTCGGGGCCCATGGTTGTCGTGAACGGGCCGATCGCCCGCGCCATCGGCATGAACAGCGGCACCAACGCGATGGGGCAGGGCAACCGCGCCAATGCCACTATCGGTCGTGCGCTGCAGCTTGTCATTCGCAATGTTGGCGGCGGGCGCCCCGGCGGCGTCGATCGCTCCACGCTGGGCAATCCCGGCAAGTACACATTCTGTTTTGCCGAGGATGAAGCCAACGCCTGCTGGGAGTCGCTGGCGGTGCAGCGCGGCTTCGCGCCGGATGCTTCGACCGTCACCCTGTTCGCCGCGGACGGCGTGCAGGGCGTGGCGGACCAGAAATCGCGCGAGCCGCTGTCGCTGTGCCGCTCGCTGGCGGCCAGCCTCCTGTCGGTAGGGCACCGCAAGTTCGCCATGCTGAGCGATGCATTCCTGGTGTTGTCACCGGAGCACCGGCGCGTATTTGCCGATGCCGGCTGGAGCAAACAGCAGGTGCTGGACGAACTGACGCGCCTCACGACCCGCCCCGGGGCCGACCTGCTCAGCGGTGTGGACGACATGGCCGAGGGAATGCCGGATTTTGTCGACGGAATGGAGTTGCCCAAGTTCAAGCCCGGCGGACTCAACATTGTGCAGGCGGGAGGTGAAGCAGGGCTCTTTTCCGCTATTATTGGCGGGTGGCTGGCCAGTGGCGATCTTGGCAGTGCGCCTGTCACCCGGGAGATACGCTTATGAACGAACGACTGGTGGATCCTACCGCCGAACTCAATCCCGCCGCGAGGGCCGTGCTACCGCGCCTGGCCACGCTCGAAGGCAAGACCATCGGGCTGCTGGATATCAACAAGCCGCGCGGCGACAAACTGCTCGACCGGCTGGAAGCGCTGTTCAACGAGCGCGGTGTTACCGTGCGTCGCTACAGCAAGCCGACCATGACGCGCGTTGCGCCGCTGGCTGTAAAACAGCAGATCGCCAGCGAGTGTGATGCGGTGATCGAGGCGCTGGCCGACTGAGGTTCCTGCACGTCGTGCAGTTTGCATGACATCATGGACCTGGAAAGCCGCGGGATACCCGGCGGCTATATCCTGACAGAGGCGTTTCGCGAGGCCGACGCGGCCCAGGCGAAATCGCTGGGCTTTGTCGCGCGCAAGGTCTTTGTCGAACACCCCATCCAGGATCGCACGGACGCCGAGATGGCCGATATCGCCGAGCGCGCCTTCGACGAGGTCCTGCACTTGGTGCTCGCCGGGGACTAGCGCCCCGGCGCGATTACGCGAAGGAAAAATTCGCGGCGGTAAAGGCGTTGTAGGTACGCTCCAGGTCTTCCCCGCTCGCCGCCATCGGCGCGATGATGTGCGTGTGCACGCCGCCGTCGGCATCGGCCTGGATGCGTGACTGAATTTCTGCCTCCGTACCGATGATGGCGATCTCGTCGATCAGTTCGTTCGTCAGTGCGCCACCGGTTTTTTCCCGGTCCTTCTCCGCCCAGCCCTCGGCGATGGTGCGCGCCGCATCCTCGTACCCTGCCCAGGCGAGGAACTTGTTGTACACCGGGGTGGCGTAATAAGGGCCGAACGCGGCGCGGAAAATGGCGCGCCCGTATTCCTTGTCGTCAGTGCACAGCACCATCGCGCGGTTGACTACCTCGACAGAAGCCGGGTCCTTGCCCGCTTTCTCAGCCCCGCGAGCCACCGCCTCCATCATCTTCGGCAGAGCGCCCTTGGGCCAGAGGTTGAAGATCACCCCGTCGCCGACTTCCGCCGCCATCTCGATCATCTTCGGGCGCAGCGCGCCGATATACAGCGGAGGCGGATTCACCGCCGCCTGCTGGCGATAGCCCTTGCTGCACAGAGTCTCTCCCTCAAACGCCGTCTTTTCACCGGCGAGCATGGTGCGTACCAGTTGTACTGTTTCCTTGACCCGTGTCAGCGGTTTTTCCAGCGGAATACCATTCCACTGCCCCATGATGGTCTGGCTCGAAGACCCGAGCCCCATGACAAACCGCCCGGGTATCACCTGGCTGATGACATCGGCCGAGGCCGCCAGCACCGAGGGACTGCGGGTATAGACCGGCGTCACCGCCACGCCAATACGGATGTTCTGCGTGTGGTGCCCGACCGCCGCGATCTGCGTCAGCACCAGCGGCACGCACGGCGCCTGCTCGGCGAAC
>CAYGOX010000100.1:7484-11189 GCA_964351485.1 uncultured Halioglobus sp. | reverse complement strand
TAAGCGGATCGGGCTGCTGACAGAAAATGTGCGTCCGAAGTTCGAGGAGCTGGGTATTCTCGATTACGAGAACCTTGCCACCGACGGCGATATCGACTGGTCGTCACTGGAGCGCCCGCTCGATACCCAGGAGGCGCAGGCGTACGAGCAGAGCATGCTCGCCGAGTTTGCCAAGGCGCACGAGGAAGAGAACGCCTCCAAGGCCAGCGACGCGGCCTGATACCTGCCTGCGGGCACGAATGCCCAGACACAAAAAAGCCGGCTTTGAAGCCGGCTTTTTTGTGGATAGCGTTTGAGGATCAGGCGGCGAGCGCTTTCACCTGGGCATTCAGGCGGCTCTTGTGACGGGCTGCCTTGTTCTTGTGGATGATGCCCTTGTCGGCCATACGGTCGATCACGGGCACTGCTGCCTCGTAAGCTGACCTGGCCGCGGCGGGGTCGCCGGCCTCGATGGCTGCGTTAACTTTCTTGATAACGGTGCGGACCAGCGAGCGCAGGCTCGCATTGTGACCGCGGCGCTGCTCCGCCTGGCGAGCGCGTTTTTTTGCTTGTGGTGAGTTAGCCACTGGACAAATACCTCGGGGGGTCTTAAACAGGATGCGCGATTATTCACATTGCCCCTATTGATGTCAACCGATGCCCGGCTGGCTGGTGCCGGTAGCGCTGGGGTATACTAACGCCCATTAGTTAAACAGTAGCCGCCAGAACACCCCATCAGCCATGGATAACCAGGCCGTCGCCAGCGACCCCGCCCCGAGCACCGCGCAGAGAATTCTGGACGCGGCGGAGGATCTGTTTGCGGAAAAGGGCTACAGCGCCACCTCCCTGGGTGACGTGGCTGACCGGGTCGGCATTCGCTCGCCGAGCCTGTACAACCACTTCAAGAATAAGGAAGCACTCTACCAGGCTGTTCTGGACCGCCTGCTGGAGGACTTCTCGGCACCGCTGGCGGAGCTCGACAGTGGTCCGGTAACACAGGAGCGGGTGATGAACTGGCTGGACACTATCGTCCGTCAGCACCATTCCAACCCCAACCTGGCGCGGCTGCTGCAGCACGCGGCGCTGTCCGGCGGGCCGCATACCGGCGAGTTGATCGACCGGCTGTTCCGGCCCATGTTCCAGCCGGCCAGCAAACTGCAGGACGGCAACCTCAACCTCCTCGAAGACGCCGGTCTCCAGCCCTGGGCCGTCATGGCCTTCAACAACCTGGTGATGTCCTACGTCACCATGGCCCCCATGTATGCCGACCTGCTCGGCAGGGACCCCTTCAGCGAGGAAGCCCTCGACAACCAGCTGAGGCTGATCAAGACACTGCTGCAGGCCGTGTTCGAGTACACCGGAGAATAAGGGCGTTAAACCATGCTCGTGGCAGAAGCAGTAAACATCTGGCGAGACCCGGACGGGGATTATCATGTGGAATGGCAGGTGTCGGCTCCCGATACCGAGGTGACCATCGAGGCGCACGATGCCCCGGAGGGTATGCGCCTGGAGGCCGATCACGCAGCATCGCGCGGGCGAATCTCAGGTTTGGCCCCGGGGCGCAGGCACTATTTCACGGTCAGCGACCAGCACGGCAACCGGGTCGTGGCCAGCGAGCGCCGCTTTGGCATGCACGGAGCGCCCAATTTCAGGGATTTCGGCGGCTACGCGACGCAGGATGGACACCGGGTGAAGTGGGGTTACCTGTTCCGCTCCGGGCAGCTGTCCAACCTCAGTGACCACGATCTTGAATTACTGCACAGTCTCAATCTCGACCTGGTCTTCGACTTCCGGCGCATCGAGGAGCAGGAGGGCGATCCCAGCCGCCTGCCCGGCGAGCGCAAGCCCCGGGTTTCCAGCCTGCCCATCGTACCGGGTTCCAATGCCCGCTTTTTCGAGGAGGCCGACGGCCACCTGGCCGAGCCGCAGGCGATGGTCGATTTCATGCGCGAGATCAACAGCGATTTCGCAGTAGCCCAGACCGGGACCTACGCGAGGATGTTTCGCGAGATTCTGGAAGTCCCCGATGCCCGCTTCCTGGTGCACTGTGCGGCCGGCAAGGATCGCACCGGCTTCGCGGCCGCCATTGTTTTGCTTGCGCTGGGGGTATCGCGCGAAGTGGTCATGCAGGATTACCTGCTGACCAGGCAATTTTTCCTGCCTGATCGCGAGATCGCGCGGTTGCAGAAAAAGTACGACATGGAGCATTTCGACGTGGACATCATCCGCCCGATGCTCGAAGTTCATGAGGACTACCTGGCCGAGGCCTTTGCCGCGATCGATCGCGAGTACCCGTCCATCGAGGATTACCTGCGCGACGCCCTGCAGGTTGGGCCCGATGAAGTCGCCGAGCTTCGTCGGCGCTATCTCGACTGAGTCACCGCCCCACTTTTTTCCAGGCCAAAAAAAAAGGCCACCTGTCGGTGGCCTTGCAACAACGATTGTGCCTTTGGACCTAGGCGGCTTTACAGGCAGCCTTGGCCGCCTTGATCTGCTTTTTCTCGCAATCCTGACTGTTCATATCACCAACACACCACTTGCGGCGGTTGTCCCAGGCAGTGAGTTCTGCCTGCTTGCCGTTGGAGCACTTCACCAGGTAGGCGGAGTAGGGAGTGCCCTGATCAGTTTCGGCGTTTTCATTGAAGACAATGCTGGTGGGTTTGGCGGCGAAGCTGCTCGCTGAAAATGCAACAAGCGCGACAGCGCCAGCAAGTTTTACTGCGTTCATTGGGAGTTTCCTCGGTTGTGCTATGGATAGTGCGCCCGGCCGCTTGTTGGAGATGCCCCGGCAGCCGCGCGGGCGCAATTATAGAGGGACTACGCGGCCAGCGGCGTTACCGATCAGCAAGAAAGCCACAGATGTGATGGTGATCACGTGGCGCAGGCGTGCGACTAAGAGCCAACCTATTGATATATATAAGAAAAATTCTCATAAGCGGGCGATATGCGCCCGCATTAACAAATGGTAATGCGCGGCGTCAGGCCAGTAATATCAGCGCCCAGCCGGCGATGGCCAGCAGAATGGCCTCGCCCGCCTTGTCCAGGCGCGCGATACCGTACAGGTAGGACAGGGGCGGCAGGAAGATTGTGGCCAGGCCCCAGGCGTAGTCTTCACGCCAGGCGGCGATCATCAGCACGATCCAGCTCAGTAGCAGCATGGCTACCCCGAAAGTCATCATTGTTGCGGATGCGGCTTCCATAGTGTCCTCGCGTTGGCCCCGGTTGATAAGCGCGGCGCAATGCTAGCAAAAACCACAGCGCAAGTCAGTGATCAGGCTCATGAAAATGCCGACCTTGTTGAACGTACTTCGCGGCCGCATTCGCTGGATGACTGGGCCGCGGAATTTGGGTATCGTGAGCCGCTTCCAGAACCGGGACCACCCCCTTGAGCGATCCGTTTGCCGACATTCGCCCGTACCGTGATGACGAGGTCATCCCGGTCCTGGAGCGCCTGTTATCCAGTGCCGAGTTTCTCGATGTCCTGGCGCGCTGGCGACTGGGCAGGCTGGCCGCGCTGCCGGCGTTCATGGTGCGACCGCTGATTCGTGCGCGCTTGCGATCGGAGGTGCGGGATGTCCACGATATCCGCACGATGCAGCTTGTCATCGAGCGCTACATGGACGACATGATCGAGAAGTCGACGACCGGTTTCACAGCATCGGGCCTCGATGCGCTCGAACCTGACGCTGCTCACCTGTTCATGAGCAATCACCGCGATATCACCAT
>CAYGOX010000100.1:5983-7474 GCA_964351485.1 uncultured Halioglobus sp. | reverse complement strand
AGGGCCTCGGCCGGCGCATCACGCTGCCTCAGGGCTCGATCCCGGCGCCGCCCACCTGTTCATCAGTAACCACCGTGACATCACGATGGATCCGGCTTTCACCAATTACGCGCTGCATCGCGACGGGCGCGACACTGTGCGCATCGCGATTGGTGACAACCTGCTCACCAAGTCGTGGGTTTCGGATCTCATGCGGCTCAACAAGAGTTTCATCGTCAAGCGCTCGGTGAGCGGCCCGCGCGAGTTGCTGGCGGCGTCGAAAACCTTGTCGTCCTATATACGTCACGCGGTGCAGAACGACGGGGCGCCTGTCTGGATCGCACAGCGCGAGGGTCGGGCAAAGGACGGTGTTGATCGCACCGAGCCTGTCATCATCAAGATGTTGGCCATGAGCCGCGACAAGCGCAGCGAAACCTTTGGCGAGCATATTGGCGGTTTGCGCATTGTGCCGGTGGCGATCTCCTACGAGCTCGATCCCTGCGATGCCATGAAAGCCGCCGAACTGCACCAGCTCGCCGAACGCGGCAGCTATGAAAAAGCCGAGCACGAGGATGTCGCCTCGATTGCCCAGGGTATCGCGGGCGAGAAGGGGCGCGTACACGTGGCGTTCGGGACGCCGCTGGGGAGCGATTTTGAAACGCCCGAGGCGGTGGCTGCTGAAGTTGATCGACAGGTGCTGGACCTGTACCAGCTCCACGGCACCAATGTTTATGCCTACCGCCGGCTGTACGGTGCGCAGGCGCCGCTGCCCCAGTCGCTGGCGGTTCCCGAGGGCAGCTGCACCGAGGCGCAGTTCAACGACCGTATCGACGCGCTGCCCGAGGCACATCGTCCCCATGCCCTGGCCATCTACGCCAATGCCGTGGTGAGTAAACTGGAGCGCCTCGCCGCCGCCGATGTCTCTTGCTGAGCGACGAAGCCAAAGACGAAATCCGCACCGCGTACAACGCGATCATCGAGGCCAAATCGCTGACCCCGCGGTGGGGGCAGCGGCAGATGATTGCCGAAATCGCCAATACGCTCGGCCGGATTCCCGAACCGGGCGAGCCGTCGTCGAAGGAACCGGCGGTCTGCGTAATCGAGGCCGGCACTGGCACCGGTAAAACCATCGCCTACGCCGTGGCCGCCATTCCCATGGCGCGGCGCCTCAACAAGCGGCTGGTCGTCGCCACCGCGACAATCGCGCTGCAGGAACAGTTCGTCAACAAGGATCTCCCCGATATCCGGCAGAGCAGCGGCCTGGATTTCAGTTTTGCGCTGGCCAAGGGGCGACGCCGCTATGTCTGCCTGTCCAGGCTCGATCGGTTGCTTGAGCAGGAGCAGGGCCAGACAGGCATGCTCGCGCTGTATCCGGACGAAATGACTGCGCCGGCAATTGCCGACGCCATACCGGTCTACACCGGCATGCTCGATGCGCTGGGTCGCGGGCAGTGGGATGGCGATCGTGACAACTGGCCCGAAGCGGTTGCCGACGACGTCTGGTTCAGCGTC
>CAYGOX010000100.1:0-5973 GCA_964351485.1 uncultured Halioglobus sp. | reverse complement strand
ACAGCCAGTGCAGCGGCCGGCGTTGCCCCAACATCAGTGCCTGCAGTTTCTACCGCGCGCGCGACGCCCTGCAAAGTGCCGACATTATTGTGACCAACCACGATCTTGCCCTGTCGGATCTCGCCCTCGGCGGCGGCGCCATTCTCTCGGCGCCACAGGACAGTATTTACGTGTTTGACGAGGGTCATCACCTGCCGGACAAGGCGCTGTCGCACTTCACCAGTTTCTGCCGGCTGCACACCACCATCGCCTGGCTGCAGGACAGCCAGAAAGTCTGCGGTCAGGCGGCGGCAGCGCTGGGTGAGGTGGGCGGCGCGCAGGCCCTGCTGGAAAAACTGCCCGCACAGATGGAAGAGACGGTTGCGGGGCTGCAGGTCGCCGAACAGGTCGTCGCCACCCTGTTCGAGGATGTGCCCGAGAACACATTCGGTGACAGTCAGCAGCAGCGCTTTGAGCACGGCGTGGTGCCGGAATCGCTGGTGCCGGTTGCGACGTCACTGACGGCGCTGTTCGATAAACTGGCAGCCACGCTGGGCCGGCTCGAAGCACTCTTGGAAGAAGCGTTGGATGAGGAGTTTGCCGGGCTCGACAAATCCGAGATCGAGACCTGGCATATCAACGTCGGCGGGATGCTGGCCCGGGCCGAAAGCGCGCTGGCGCTGTGGCGCGAATACAGCGCGGATACCGCACAGGAGGAACCGCCGCGGGCGCGCTGGATTACCCTGCTCAACAGTGGCAACCAGTACGGGTTCGAGTTGCGCGCAAGTCCGGTGCTCGCCTCGGATATTCTGCAGGACTGTTTGTGGTCGCAGGCTGCCGGTGTGATCGTGACCTCCGCCACTATCACCGCGTTGAATTCCTTCGAGCGTTTCCGGTTGCACTCGGGTGCGCCGGACAACGCAACCTATAAGCAGGTCGCCAGCCCGTTTGACTACGCCAATGCCACGTTCAACATCCCGGCGATGGCGTGTGAACCTGGGGACGCTGCGGGGCATACCGCGGCAATCGTTGAGGTGCTGCCGACGATTGTCGATCCGGGGGAGGGCACGCTGGTGTTGTTTTCCTCGCGCAACCAGATGTTCGAAGTGTTCCAGGGGCTCGGCGGTCGTATCGAAGAGCCCATCCTCATGCAGGGCGATTACAGCAAGCAGGAAATTTTGTCGCGTCATCGGGCGGCGATCGATGGCGGGCGCGGCAGTATTATTTTCGGCCTGGCGAGCTTTGCCGAAGGGGTGGACCTGCCCGGAGATTACTGCCGGCACGTCGTGATTGCGAAAATCCCCTTCGCGGTGCCCGACAGTCCGCTGGAAGCGGCACTGGCGGAGTGGGTGGAGGCCCAGGGTCGCAATGCGTTTATGGAAATCAGCGTGCCCGACGCGGCGCTGCGGTTGGTGCAGGCCAGCGGTCGACTGTTGCGCACTGAGCAGGATACGGGGCGCGTCACCCTGCTCGATCGCCGTTTGCTCACCAAGCGCTATGGCCGGGTTATCCTCGATTCGCTACCGCCCTTCAAGCGCCAGTTCGACTGATCGGCCGGCTTCAGCCTGGCGCCACCGCGCGGTCCCACAGGCGGTGCCAGAATTGCACCAGGGGTTCGTTGCGGCCCACGGGCAGGGCCCGGCGCGAGCCGGCCAGCCCGCGCTGGCAGGCCTCGGCCATCGGCAGGTCTTCTGTAAAAAACACTTCCGCACCAAACTCGCAGGCGCTGCGCGCGGCGTCTTCGTCGCCGTCGGGGTGTCGCATGCCGGTATAGGTCACCCGGCACTGGCCGGGTTCGGCGCCCGGTTCGGCGCGAATCATCTGGGCGCCCAGCGCGTTGACGATGACCATGACGCCGGGATAGAGCGTATAGGTGCGCGATCCCTGCAGGTCCTGCGGCCACTCGTCGCGCGGCAGGTTCGCAAGCTCGCCAATTGACTGTAGTGGGAACGCCCATCGGCTGGAGCGCTCCCAGTGATCGTGTACCGCGTGCGCCGTGAGCATGCGCGCGACCGAGTCGCGGTGCAGTGTGGCGAAGTGGTAGCTCTCCAGGCTGAGATCGTTGACCAGTTTCCAGTTCGCCTGCGCCGGCACATCGCGCCGCGTCAGTACGCGGTACTGCTCAAAGCCACACTCTGCCAGTTCCCCCGCCACCTCTTCGACAGTTTCATCGACCGCGCTTTGCGGTATGTCGGGGGAGGGCGCGACGACGATGATGCCGCCTCGCTCGGAAACCGCGAGGCGCTCCAGGCCGCTGGCCGCGGCTGGCGTCGTAGTGAAGTGTTCATCGCCCGGCCGCCCTCGAAGGGAGCCATCGAGGGCGTAGCTCCAGCCGTGGAAGGGGCAGACCAGCGTGCGCCGTTGCCCGGACTCACCCGACGGTGCCAGTGGCGCGCCGCGGTGCGCGCAGGCGTTGATCATGGCGTGCAGTGTGCCCTGTTCGTCGCGGCACAACAGGACCGGTTGTTCGAGGATATCCAGCGCCAGGTAGGTGCCCGGTCCGGGCAACTCGCCCGAGAAAGCCACCGGCTGGGGCGTCCCGGCAAAGAGGGCCCGCCTTTCGGCCGCGTGGCGATCGGCGCAGTGGAAAATCTCTGCCGGTAACAGGATGCTGTCGGGCGCCAGGTCGGTCTGGTCGGCGAGGGCGTTGGCCAGGAGTCGTTCGTTCAGGTGGGTGGCGATATCGGACATGGCGGGCGGTTTGCGTCAGCAGGTTGGCCAACATAATGACTGCCATGCTAAAATGTCTCAACCTATCATTACAATAAATACCGGTTGTGGTTCCCATGTCCAGCAAGTTGATTCGTCTCGCGGTGGCGCTGCCACTGGTGTTCCTCCTGTCAAACTGTGGTGGTGGAGGCGGTGGCGGTGACGCGACCGGGCCCGGCGGCGTTGGCACTCAATCGGCCGAACTGCCGGAAATCTCCTGGCACAGCACGGCCAAACCGCTGATCGACCGGTACTGCTCCAATTGCCATATTGAGGGTGGCCTGGCCCCGTTCCCCCTGGCTACCTATGAGCAGGTCTTCAACAAGCGATCGGCGCTGACCTTTTCACTCGAATCCGGATCGATGCCGCCGGTGGGGTTTGCCCAGCCGACCGAGGCCGAGGCAGCGGCGCTGATTCAGTGGGTTGCCGATGGTGCGCCCCAGGGCGATGTATCCCAGGCACCGGGTAACACTGCATCGGGGTATACCTACCACGGCGATGCCAGGGCCATCATTGAAAAGAACTGCGTGAACTGCCATGTCGATGGCGGCGTTGCTCCCTTCCCGCTCGATTCCTATGAGCGTGTCCGCTCGGTGGCGGCCGCGGCAGCCTTCGCGGTGGGTAATGGCACGATGCCGCCCTGGCCTCCGACCATCGGCTACTCGCGCATGAAGCACGAGCAGGCGCTGTCGCCCGAGGACGAGTACGTCCTGTACAACTGGTTATCCGGCGACCTCGCCGAGGGCAATCCCGCCGACTACGAACCGCCCGCGGCTGAACCGCCGCTGGACATCGACTACAACATCCGGGTGCCGTTGCCGGAACCGTATACCCCGAACAAGGCTCCCGATGATCACCGCTGCTTTGCGATCGACTGGCCGCTGGACGAGTTCGCCTACGTCAAATCCGTGGGTGTGATCCCGGACCAGGTGGCCGAGGTGCACCACGTGATCGTGAATATCATCGAGCCGCGCGACGTGCACCACTACCAGGACGCGGGTGGCGAAGACGGTTCGCCCGGCTGGTACTGTCTCGGCTCAGGCGGTATCGAGGGAGCACCGCTGCCGCGCCAGATCGGTGGCTGGGTGCCCGGCCAGGTCGCTGGCACCGTGCCCGAGGGAACGGGTATGGGCATTCATCCCGACTCCATCCTGGTGGTGCAGATGCACTACAACACGCTGGTAGCGGAGCCGACCCCGGACCAGTCCACCATCCTGATTGCGACCACCGACTCGGTGGAGCGTCCCGCGAGCGGCTTCCTGTACACCAACCCCGCGTACCTGCGCGGTGGGGTGATGACCATACCTGCCGGCGACCCGGACGTGCACCACGGGTTCACCGTACCGGCCGACATCCTGATGCGCCTGTTCGGCGCACCGGCGGGTCTGGGGGCAGGCGACGATTGGGTCATTCACAACGGCTTTTTGCACATGCATAACCTGGGCAAGACGGGCCGCACCACGCTGATTCGCGAGGATGGGACCGAGCAGATTATCCTCGATGTGCGCGACTGGGACTTCAACTGGCAAAGCACTTATCAGCTTGAGAAGGAACTGTTGGTACGGCCCGGTGACAGGTTCCGGCTGGAGTGCAGCTGGGACAACAGTGCGGCCAACCAACCCATCGTCAACGGTGAACAGTTACCGCCTCGCGATGTGGATTGGGGCGATGGCACCGGCGATGAGATGTGCCTGACCAACGTGTACGCAACCGCGCCCAGGGAAGGATACGATTACAGTTACTCGCCGTCGGTGCATATCGACGTGCCGACATACCGTCAGGCGTTTGAAGCCGGCGACCTGGTACCCCTGGAGTTACTGTTCAACAACTTCGCCCTGCACGAGCCCGGCGAGCACGGGGCCGTGGGGCACCACGATACGTCGGACGATGATCACTCGCAGGTATACGAGGGCCACTATCACGTGTATCTCGATACCGACGACGACAATGCGGAGCATCTGACGGCGTGGGATGCCAGCTACTTCTACCAGCTGCCCGACGATCTGCTTCCCGGCATTCATACGTTGCGCGTAAGCCTGCGCGGGGAAGACCACCATGCGCTGGGTATCGAAGCCACCACCCAGATCGAGATCGTTGACCAGCCCCTGGTCGAAAGCGAACAACTGGTCGACGCCAACGACTGGACCTACCTGGCCGCGGCCAATGACAGTCTCGCTGCGCAGCGCCCGGCGTCGATAGAGTGTCCCGATAACAGTTGGTACAACGAGGACGGCGCGCTGGAAGTGGAAACCGGTTTCTGCAACTACCTCGCGGTCGGCCAGCCGAGCAAGGCGGCCATCAACCGTGGTGACGAGTTGCACCTGGTGCTTTGGCACGGCAACCTGGCGTTCGACGAACCGGCGACCGGCCATGCTTCGGTTACCATCGATGGCAGGACCGTGTGGCAGGCCGAGGTGGACATACCGGCCAAGGCGTCTATCTTTGACGTCAAGATCCCGCTCGACTTTGACGCCCCGGCCGGCAGCCAGGTGGAGTATCACGTGTACAATCACGGGTACAATACCTGGACCCTGCTGCAACTGGAGATAGAACGCTGAGTATTCGCCTGCGACAACTCATCCTCGCCTGTTTTCTCAGCCTGCCGCTGGCTGTGCATGCAGCCGGCGCCGAAGTGGGGCAGCCTGCGCCCATCGTGAGTCTGCCCAGTCTCACGAGCGATGCTGCCATCAACCTTGAGTCCTTGCGCGGCAAGGTGGTTTACCTCGATTTCTGGGCGTCGTGGTGTCCGCCCTGTCGAGTGTCCTTTCCCATTCTTGAGTCCATCCGGCAGTCCCTGGGGCCTCAGGGGTTCGAGGTCTACGCGATCAGTGTGGATGAGGACAAGGAAGACGCGTTGGCGTTTCTCGAAGATGCACCGCCGGTGAGCTATCTACTGTTGCATGATCCCTATGGCGATACGCCAAAAATTTATGGTGTGCGCGGCATGCCAACCGGTTACCTGATTGATCGAAAGGGTGTCGTTCGCAAAATTCACGAGGGATTCAAGAAAAGCGACGGCGAGAAACTTCGCGCCGCCGTAGAACAACTGTTGGGAGAATAATACCTTGAAGTATCTGACAGGCGTCTTACTGGCCGTGGTGTTGTGCGGCTGCGAAACGGTACAACCCTGGGAGCGCGGTCTGCTCGCCAAGGAAGAAATGCAGTGGACTTCGGATCGCATGGATGCGCAGATGCGCGAGTCCCTGTGGTGGTACCGCGACCTGCGCCGCTACGGCACGGTGCCCCACGCGGGCTTCGGGCTGGGCTTTGAGCGCCTGCTCAACT
>CAYGOX010000099.1:0-11218 GCA_964351485.1 uncultured Halioglobus sp. | reverse complement strand
GCAAAGCAAAAATCAACCAAGGAAAAGGCGCCGCAAGCGCCCGTAATGGAGCAAATGCGTGTCCCGTGCGGACACGACGCAGCGGCCCAAAGGGCCGCCAATCAAGCAACCCAAAATAAAAGCCAAAAAAAAGGGGCCACCAAAGCAGCCCCAGTCAGTCGTTCAATCAGTCGTTCAATCAGTCAAGCGAAAGCCTGACTTCAACACCGTAAGTCACCGGCTGCAGGAACGTCGATGAGGTAGTACCGATCTGGTAATTGACCGAATCCTCGTCGGTGATGTTCTTGCCCCAGAGCGCGAACTCCCAGGTGCCGCCGACAAGCTCGACATCCATGAGCGCGACACGGGCGTTCAGCAGACCGAAATCGCCGACGACGATCTCGCCAAAGTTGGTATTGGCCAGCGCTAACTGATCGTCCTGCCAGGAGTAGTCGAGGTGCAACAGGAGATCACCCGCACCAACCGGCACGGTGTAGTCAGCACGCACTGCCCAGGCGTATTCCGGCGCCCACACCAGCTCAGTCGTGTCGGTACGATCTGAACCGTCGGGGAAGATCGTGTCATCGAACTCGTAGTCCAGGTAGGCGAAGTTGAAGCCGACGTACAGGTTTTCGGTGACGCTCGCCTCCAGGTCCACCTCGAGGCCACTCACTTCAGCCTCACCGGAGTTAAATACCTCAACGACCTGCGGTGTGTTCACCGGGTCGGGCAGGTAGTCGAGAATGATATCGTCGATCTCCATCAGGAAGACCGCACCGTTGAGCCGCACTCGACCGTCGGCCAGCTCGGTTTTCCAGCCCAATTCCCACGACACGAGATCTTCATTGCCGAAGGTCTGGCTGAAATCCAGTCCGTTACGGCTGGAGCCGCCGGAGCGGAAACCGGTAGCGACTTTTGCGTATGTCGAAACATCATCGCTCCAGTTGTAATCAGCGATCAGCGTGTAATCGACCTTTTCCTTGCTGGAGTCGCTTGCGCCGTTGGAAAACAGGTTGAACGGCCACGCGTCGAACGTCCGCTGCGCATCGCGCTCATCCTCGGTGTAACGCAGACCTACAGTAAGGTCGAGACGATCATCGAGTACATCCGGCGTATAGGTTACCTGGCCGAAGACTGCCCAGGACTCAACCTCGGCATCGATCGTGTACTCGCCGAGGAAGTTAGGCAATGTCGCGTTGAAGAAATCCGTGCACACCGGGGCGCCATCGCGGCCATCGCTGCAGGGCGCATTGGTCACGAAATCAAAGGCCAGGACTCCGGCATCGACCGCCGCGCGATCGAGGTACTGGTTTTCACGCTGGGTGCCGTCTTCCTCGAAGTAGTACAGACCGGCGACGTAGTTCACGCGCTCGTGCGTACCAATGAGCTGGATCTCCTGGGAGAACTGTTCGTGATCGGTGACGTTGTTAACCGCAAGGGTGCCGGCATCGCCAAACGAATCCGAGAAGTTCTGCGAGGTGTCGTCTTCAAATTCGCGATAGCCCGTGATGGATTTCAGTGTCAGCGTATCGCTGATATCCCAGGCAATGGTCAGGTTGTGGCCTTTGACCTCGGTATCGGTCTCGGGGAGATAGTAGCTCGCACGGCCGGTTCCAAAGGGTGACATTGTCTTTTTCAGACGCTCGGGAAAGCTGTTCGTAATGGGCACGAAGCCGGCTGTCATCCCGCCCACCGGTCCGCCGTACTGGAAGTAGCCCGGTGTGGACTGGACATCGGAGTAATCGAAGCTGTAATCCACTGTGACGTTGTCATGGCCGTCATAGGTCAGGGCAACCCGGTAACCTTCTGTAGATTTCTGGTAGTAATCGTTGAAGTCGTCACCGTCGGCGCCCTCGGGCGTCAGGTTTTCAACCCAGCCATCGCGATCTGAAAACGTTGCTGTCAGCTTGGCCTTGAAGCCCGTGGAGCTGGGCAGGTTCAAATGGCTCACCGAGCGCCAGGCGTCGTAGTTGCCGTAGCTGAAGATCTGCTCGAAGCCGAATTCACCCGTCGGCTTGCGGTTGATGAAGTTGACGGCACCACCGGTGTTGTTCCGGCCGTACAGTGTGCCCTGCGGGCCGCGAATGATTTCCACACGCTCCAGGTCCGACAGGTCTGCCAGCAGGCCTGTGGAGCGAGCCGCGTACACACCGTCGTAGTAGAGACCGATCGTGGGATCCTTGGTCAGTACAATCGAGTCCGCATTACCGATACCACGGATGAAAAGCGCGATGTTGTTGTTGGTCAGCGGGTAGGCCGGGGTTTGCAGGCTGGGTGAAGACAGCCCGATATCCGCGACGTTTTGCAGGCTCATTGCATTGATGTCGTCGGCGGTGAGCGCCGCGATGGCAACAGGCACTTTCTGCAACGATTCCGACCGCTTCTGGACGGTAACAACGACTTCTTCCAGCGCGCTGGCCTGACCGGCCACCAGGCTGGAGGCAACAACGACTGCCGAGAGCAGGACTTTGCGGGGGTGTGGGATAAACATGGTATCGCTCCATTTATGGATGTCATTTTTGAACAGCTGGAGGCCCCGTGCCATTGCGGTAGCACCTGGACCTTCTCCAGAATTCAATATAATTAATTCGCGCCGCGAATACGCGCCAATAATTCACGGAAACAGCGCTTCCGCAGGACCAGTATTTCCCTCTAAACCACCGCGCTGCCCAAGGCGGCATCGCACCTGCGCGCAGGGTGCGACAGTATGCCGCAGGCCTGCCGCCGCTTCCCTCCCTATAATGCCGCCCCGAAAACGCTGTCACCTCGGAGTCACCCATGCCAAGCAAGGTAACCACGCGCACTGCCGCCCTGTCCGCCACCATTCTGTTCCTGTCCTGCACGTCGTATGCGGATCACATTGAAGAGCTGGTCATCTCCGCCCGTCACGATACGCGGACTATCGAGATCACCAGCGCCCTGAGCGCCTCACCGGATGTCACGCAACTGCTACGCAATGCGCCCGGGGCTGAGGTCATATCCAACGGGCCGCTGACCGGAATTGCGCAATATCGGGGGATGTACGGCGCTCGCATTGCGACATCACTGGACGGCAGCCAGCTCGCGCCAACGGGCCCCAACTGGATGGATCCGCCCCTGTCCTACGTGGTGGGAGGCGAACTGGAGTCTCTGGAACTCTACCGCGGTATTGCACCGGTGAGCGTGGCGCAGGAATCCATTGGCGGTGCCATTGATGCTAGGACTCGCAAGGGCGAATTCTCCGGACAGGGAGACACCAGCGTGTCTGGCCGCGTGCTGGCGAGCGCACAGAGTGTAAACAGTGGATATCACATTGAATCAGCGCTGTATGCGAGCAACGACCGACACCGACTGAAAGCGGCGGCTATGCTGGAAGCCGCCGACGATGCCGACTTCCCCGGGGGCAGGATCACACCCACCGAGTATGATCGCGAACACTATGACCTCGGATATGGCTGGCGTGGTGGCAATCACACCATTCAGGTCGACTACGGACGCCTTGACACGGGCGCTTCAGGCACACCGGCACTGCCCATGGATATCCAGACTATCGATGGTGACCTGCTCAACCTCTCCTATGACTTCGACAACAACGCCGGTTTGCAGATCGCACTCTCACTGTACGGCAGCGATCTCGAGCATGGCATGACAAATTTCCACCTGCGCCAGGCGCCCCCAGCCGCAATGTGGCGGCGCAACGATGTCTCCAGCGAGAACCTTGGATTCAAGCTCAAAACCACTATGGGCAACGAAAACGACAACGCCTGGATTTTCGGCTGGGACGGTTTCAGCGAAGCACACGACTCCCGTATTTCAAACCCCAACGATGCCGCATTTTTTGTTACCGGCTTCAACAACGCCCGGCGCGACATTCTCGGCGCCTTTATTGAGCGTCAGCAGACGTTTAATGAGCACCTGCGCGCGGAGTTCGGTGTGCGTTACAACCGGGTGGAGATGGACGCGGGTATCGTCAACGGTACACCCGCCATGATGATGCCGCCGGCGCAGGCCCTGCGCGATGCGTTTAACAGCGCCGGGCGCAGTCGTACAGACAACAATCTGGATCTCGTCGCCAGGGCCTGGTTTACGGTCAACAGTACCACCAGCTGGTATCTGGGTGCCGCACAGAAAAACCGCTCGCCGGGGTATGTCGAGCGCTATCTCTGGTTGCCGCTGGAAGCCACCGGCGGCCTCGCCGACGGCCTGACCTATACAGGCAACATTGACCTCGATCCGGAAACAGCGCGCGAGATCGAACTGGGCCTGGATTTCAGCAACAGCCGACTAACCCTTTCGCCGCGCGTCTACTACCGGGCGGTGGACGACTTCATTCAGGGCATCCCCAGCACTAACCAGGCCGCAATCATGTTTGTCCGGATGATGAACACCATGCGCAACACGGCAAACCCAGACCCGCTGCAATTTACCAACGTCGACGCCGAATTTTATGGCTTCGATTTCGACTGGGCACTGCAGTTGACTGATCAGCTGTCGCTGTCGGGCCTGGTCAACTACGTACGAGGCAAACGCGACGACGGCTCTGACGACAACCTCTATCGCATCGCCCCGCTTAACGGCACGTTTCGACTGCACTACGTCAAAGGTGACTGGCGCACAGAGGTAGAAAGCCGTGTCTACGCGCGCCAGGATGAAGTGAGCGCGACCAACCTGGAGCAGGAAACAAAAGGCTACGGTGTGGTCAATCTCAAGACTGTCTGGCAGGCGTCGACACGCCTCCAGCTGGCGGCGGGAGTCGACAATGTCTTCGATCGCAAATACTCCGACCACCTTGCCGGATACAACCGCGCCGAAAACCCGGACGTTGCCCTTCGCGCCCGCCTGCCGGGCTACGGAATTAACGGCTACGTGCGGATGATCTACGAATTCTGATACGCGCGGGTTTCAGGGGGTGGCAAACTCGTCGGTCGACTCCAGCGGCACAACCGACAGGGGGTCGGTGTGAATGATCAACTGCGCCGTCTCAAACCGGGCTTGCAGCAAGGCCTCCACCTCGTCAGAAATACGGTGCGCCTTCAGCAGGCTGAGATTATCCGCCAGCTCCAGGTGCAACTGAATGAACGTATCTGCCCCGGACTGACGTGTCCGCAGGTCGTGCATGCCCAATACGTCCGGATGACCTTCGACAATCGAACCAATGAGCACGCGATCCTCGGCAGGCAACTCCCGATCCATCAGGTGATCCAGCGAACGGTGCAGTATGGCCTTCACACTCATCAGGATATAAAACGCGATCGCCAGTGCAAGGATCGGATCAAACCATTGCCAGCCTCTGGCGGATAACCACAGTGCAGCAATCACACTGACATTCACCAGCAGATCGGTTCGGTAGTGCAATGCATCGGCAGTAATCGCCATGGAACCGGTTTGGCTGACCACATAGCGCTGAAACCAGAGCAACAACGTTGTAACAACAACAGAGAACAGCATGACGGCGATACCGATGCCGGTGGCTTCCACCGGGTGAGGAACCAGCAGGCGCCGCCCCGCCTCCAGAATGAGAAACCCGGCTGAACCGGCAATAAACGCAGCCTGCCCAAGTCCGCCCAGCGCCTCCGCCTTGCCGTGGCCAAACCGGTGTTCACTATCGGCGGGCGTGAGCGCATGCCTCACTGCAAACAATGTGATCAATGAAGCGAGCACATCCAGCGTTGAATCGATCAGCGTTGCAAGCAAACTCACCGAATCGGAGTACGCCCACGCCACCAGCTTCGCAGCAACAAGCGACAACGCGGTGGTAAGCGACGCGTAGGTCGCCCGTCGCATCAGCGTGCCGGTTTCATTGGTTGACAAGAAAAAGACCTCCCGTGTGGGTGCGCCAATAGTCGCAACAAGTTGCGGCTGCACAGTGCATAGCTTACCAAAAACTACGCCCTTTCCCTGACCGTAATTCCGATGCAAAAACATCGCCAACAGCCCCGAACTGCGACATTTTCACAATTACTTCGCTTTTGCGGCTTTCCGGATTATTTGGGTTGCACCACCGGCACTCACTTGCAATCCTAGTGGGTCCAGAGCTGTATTAGCCGGCTGCACACCCATGCCAAAGCGTTGTATTCACCAGTTCCTGAGTCTTGCCATGTGCCTCGTGCTCATGTCGCTCAGTGACCCGTTGGCAGCCGCATCGCCGTCAAAACTTGTCGGCCTGGGATTGCACCAGGAAACGGGGCGCGACATATACCTCGGAGCGCTCTATATACCCCAGAACGCGAGCCGTCCCTCCAACCTGCAAACACTGTCCGGCCCGCGCACCATGGAGTATCGCATTGTCGCCAGGCGGACGAGCATCCGCAGTCTGCTGGGCTCGATCCTGCTGCAAAGCGAGATTGCCACAGGCCAACCGCCCAGCGACAACACCGCCGAGTTCGCCGACGCTTTGCTATCAGGTGTAAAAAGCAGCCTGTATACCGGCGATATCCTCGCGATTTCGCTGACCAGTGACAACCAAACCGTCGCTGCGCTGAACGACTACACACTGGCGACCAGCGACGATCCAGAGGTGGCGAACTATATTCTTATCGGCTGGTTGCAGGAAGGCGGTGCCACTACCGCCTTCCGCGAGGCCTTGCTGGACACCAGCATTGATTCACAGCTGCAATCACGCCTGAAAGCCACGGAACCCGACGCACAGCGACGCGCCGAGATCGCCGCCTGGATTACACCCGGCATCGGCGAAGACGCGTCAGCAACGCAATCCGAAACAGCAACCACCCCAACACTGGAAATTGCGGCAGAGACAAGCGCACCCACCACCGACGATGCGACGCCCGTGGCCGCCCAACCGCCGAATGAGAAGACTGAAACTGTCGCTATCGCCGAGGAAGTAAACATAGACCAGGATGCTGCCGCGCAGACTAAGAGCAACACCGCGCCCCACAGCCCGGGACCGGCCGGCGAGAGCAGCCAGGAAGCACTGACAGCAGCCGTCAATGATATCGATCTTTCCTTGCAGGCAGCGCCGCAGAATCCGCCACTGGGCTCACTGGACGACCTGACCAGCCCGGACACATCGCTCTCCCTGACAAGCCAGGACCTTGGCGGCCTCGAACTGGACAGTGAAATCCTGGCGCTGGGTGTGCAGGAATACTCTCGCAGACTCTCGGCCTTTCACGGCGACCTCGTAGCCCGCGTATACCGGGCTATCAAGTATCCCAAACGCGCGATACGCCGCAGCCTGCAGGGTCGACTGGAACTGGATATCACCTTGCGGGAGTCGGGGGAACTGGTGAGCGTGACTGTGGCCGAATCATCCGGGCACTCACTGCTGGATGATGCGGCGCTTGAGGCTGCAGAAACTGCCATGCGCGAAGCGCAACTGTCACGTCTCGACAGGGTGGCTGTTGCGGAATTTGGTGGGCGCGGTGGTCGGGTTGTCGTACCCGTACCGGTCAACTTTCAGCTGGAGAGAAACTAGCGCGGGTCAGACCCGCGCGACTCAGTCGTTGGCCGGACGCCGACCATGCTTGTCTGTTTTAACCATTCTGACGGTACGCTGACAGGTGTCCAGCCAACGCGCCGGTGACGCCGTTTTGAGCGCCCGGACAAAACCCCGCTCATTGCGACAGGCAATACTGGTTTTGTTCGGCGTCCAGTCACCCTCCTTGGGGCGCGGCTTGCGAGTGCTGTAGTACCAGAGCCCGCGACGGTCCTGCATCACGTACTTGGCTTCAGCTGGCAGAAATACTTTTTTACCGTCGATGACCGCAAATACCTCAGTGCCCTCTTCCGGCTCGGCATCTACTACGGCGGTGGGAGTGATGGTCGTCATTGTGGCTTACCCCGCTGATCTTCGATCTCAGTCTTGTAAAGTTCGGCCAGTCATCAGCGTTTGAGGTGCCTTCAGAGCGCATCACGACTCGCCGGGCAACAGGCGGACCTGTTGCGACACCTTATTTATATTCCGGGATTGCCAACGGAACAACGGCTGGATTGCCATTTATTCCATTTCTTTGATCTATATTCAATTTAACTGCTTTATTTTTATAATTATCGAGTATTTTTCATTCATAATCGAGTTTATATGCCATTTTTTACATATGTGTTCGAATATTTGGCGGAAATGAAGACCGACACACAGGCCTTACACCTGACGCCAGCTCCCCCTCGATGACCTAGTTTGGCACCAGTTTGATGTGCGAGCGGTCATCCGAACGGGGCTTCAGCGGCGTTAACGCATCGATTTCATCATTGGCGGGCAGCAGGTCAAGCGCCTCGTCCACTGAGCACATCAACATGTGCAATGCCAGGGAGGAGCGCCCTTCCTCGGTGGACAACTGCAGCGCGAAGGCCGGAAGGCCGGCCTCACTCAAAACACCCAGCAGCACCGCATTGGCGAGGTAGTCCCGGATGATCTGCCGGTTCACCTGGTCCTGAAGGTAACGCTGGTAACCGTCGCCCTCAAAAAGGGTTCGCAACGCATCCATATCCGACACATCCACACACTGATCCTGAGGACCAAACGCACCGTCTACCCAATCGATAATTTCATTCAGCTGCACGTACTCTACCTCCCTCGTGTCACGCAACCCGGCGTGACTCGGCTAATTTCTTTTGCAGTTTTGCCAGGTCAGGAACCTGGTAAGTCACGCCCTTGAACTCGAACGCGGCGGTCGCATGGTCAACCACAACGTCGGGCAAGTCCTTAACCTCTTCGGCCGGCACCCGCGTTGCGGCCAGTCCGTCACCGCGCACTGCTACACCCCAGTACTCGCAATCCTCTCCCTCGAGGCCGAGAAAGATGGCGATCAATCCGGAGTCCCTGCCGCTTTCGCGCCACTGTGACCCATCGTCGGCACCCAGGTCCAGAACAGGCACCTTGTGATCGCGCCAGTCGATTTCCTCCGGAGGAAGCTCAGATTCGGTGTGCAGCGTATAGATCTCCGCCAGACATATCTGTGGCACCGCCCATGTCTCCCGGGCGGAGCAGGGAATCAACACACACCAACGCAAATTCTCTTCTGTCATGAAGACTCCTTAAGACCGCTCGACCACGTGCCCGGTGAGCTCACTGATCTGCTCAAGCAGGGCCTGGAAATTGAACGGCTTGCCCATGTAGGCGTTACACCCCGCCTCTTTTGCCAGCGCCCGATGCTTCGCACCTGTGCGCGAGGTCACCATAATGACCGGCAGCTGCCCGTAGCGGCGAGACTTGCGAATTTCGCGGAGCGTTTCAATGCCGTCTTTCACAGGCATCTCGACGTCCAGAAGAACGACATCGGGCAGGCGGTGAGTTGCGTTCAGCAAATCGATCGCAACCAGACCGTTCTCTGCCGTAACCGTTTCGACACCCACCGACTCCAACTGGCTGGTGGCAACCATACGCTGTGTTCGCGAGTCATCCACGACCAGGGCGAGCAGAGACTGTCGCTCCTCTTGCTCGACCTTACCCACAGCGGCGACACCATCGGCGCCGATACTGCCCACCAGCAGGTTGAGGTCGAGGGCTACAAGCGCCTCACCGTCGGAGGTTGTCGCCGCACCGGCGACGCCCGGTACGCTGGTAAACTGTGATCCAAGCGAGCGGACCACCAGTTCCAGGGCTTCCTCGACATTGTCGATGGCTATAGCCATGTGACGATCATGCTCGCCCGCGATAATGACGGGCACGAAGCCCTCCCAGAATGTCCTGTCCGGAATCGGGATGCTGTGGCACAGCGTCCCGAGATAGGCCGGCTCACACTCCAGATCGAAAAGTTTGAGGGAGCGCCCCTCTTCGATCGCGCTGAAGAACTCGGCCACCGGGACCTGCTCGACTGCAACCAGGCCATTGAGCGGGATCGCATACGACTGATCCGCCGCGGCGACCAGCAGTGCGCCATTCACCGACACATTGCTTGGAATCCGTACTTCGAAAGAGGTGCCGAGACCAACCGCGCTCTGAATCGAGATATCACCCCCGATCTGCTGCAGCTCGGAGAGCACGATGTCCATGCCCACACCGCGACCCGATATTTCACTCAGCTCACTTGCCGTGGAGAAACCCTTGTGGAAGATCAGCCGGATAGCCTCGTCATCGGAGAGCTCATCCACGTCAACATCCAGGCCTTTCTCGTAGGCTTTCTGACGAATGGCATCCGCGTCGATACCCTTGCCATCATCAGACAGCCGGATCAGGTAGTCTCCGCCGGATTTGCGAACATCGATAGTGATGCGCCCCCCCATGGGCTTGCCTGCGGCCAGCCGGTCATCAGCTGACTCGATACCGTGGTCAAGCGCGTTTCGAACCATGTGCTCGAGTACCGTCTGCAGGCGCGCATAATGATCCCGGTCGAGCGCGCCCGTCTCATTGATCACGTTAAACGTGACCGACTTGCCCAGGTCGGTACTGACGGTGCGAACGATACGCCGCAAACCTGGCATCAATCGGGATACCGGTACGACACGCGCTCCCTGGATAGAAGACGAAATGCTGGAGATGACCGAGGACTGCTGCTTGAGCAGCGCTTCGATCTGGGCATTCTGGCGACTGACAACATCGATCAGATCCGACAGGTCCTCGACACCTTCGCGGAGAATGCTCGCAGCTTCCTGCAGCTCCGAGTACTGGTCCATTTCCAACGCGTCCATTTCCGCCGAGGTACCACCGGCTCTCGCGTTGACATTGAACAGGGCCCGGTCCGCAATCTTGTTGATGTGGGTACGTACCGACGATAGGCGACCCTGCAATTCGGAAGACGAGCGCTTGCTCCTGGTTGTGTTCTGCGATGCCCGCACGCCCAACTGCTGGGCCTGGCTCGCGAGGTTGAGCAACAGGTCCAGCTTCTCGGATGTCATCCGTACCGACTGCTGCGCCGCCAGAACCTTGGCGCCCTCGTCTGCAAGCTGCTTGTCGCGCTTCTTCTCCAGCGCAGCAAGCATCGAGAGCTGGGCATCTGCCCTGGGCTGATCGATTTGCGGGGAGTCCTCGGTCTGCTCCGGCTCCACCTCTACAGCCTCTACTACAGCAGGCTCCACAGAGACAGGCTCGGCTTCTGTTTCGGATACCTCCAGCACTTCGTCTGCTGGCTCAGGCTCGGCCGACACAACACGGGACTTACCGACCTGCGGCAACTCGCTGGCAATATCCTCACGCTCACCCGTAATGTGCTCGATACCTCTAACAACGGCATCAAGCCAGATGTTGACCACACGGAAGTAGAGCGTTTCTTCACCTTCTTCCGGTCGCGGCAGACGCTCCAGGAGCGTCTCAAAGTTGTGGACCAGCGTACCCATACGCTGAAGTCCAACACCTTTGGCAATACCC
>CAYGOX010000098.1:0-11451 GCA_964351485.1 uncultured Halioglobus sp. | reverse complement strand
TGGTGCGCCGTGGTACGGCAACAACAGAGATATCTTGACCGGTGCCTGGTCGGAAGGCTTTGACAATACTATTGACGAGCCTGCGCCTGACCCCCGCGCTTACATTGACAGCACCATGAGCGAATATCGGGCGCCGAAGTCAGGCTGTGGCAATACCCATGTGATATTGGTGACGGACGGCAATCCGACTCTGGACACACACGCCAACCCTGCTATTGAAAATCTGACAGGGCAGATTTGCGCAGACTACCTATCAGACGAATTAGTAGGCGGTGTTCGGCAAATGCGTAAAAACTGCCTGCCAGAGCTTACTCATTACATGGCAAACAACGATCTGGATGGTGATCCAATGAATGGCGCCCAATTCGGTGTGACCCATACCATTGGTTTTGCTATCGATTCGCTGTTGTTACAGGACGCAGCGACTAACGGCAAAGGGCGTTACCTGTCTGTGAACTCGGCCGAAGAATTGGAAGATGCCTTCGACGAGATTCTCGCCCAAATCTCCGCAACAGAACCCGAATACTGCAACTAACCTGAAGCGCCAAAAAGCCAGACCTTAATCAATATCCCGCAACGCCCCCTCCTGGGTCTTCACGGAATAAATTCCACCCCTGGGCTGCACAAACAGGCCCTCCGCGCTGGCGGTCATTACGCCGTCGGCGTACATCTCGCCGCGCATGATGGTCTTGCGTCCCTCCACCTTCACCAGTTTGCCTTCCAGCGTCAGCTCGGTGTTGAGTGGGGTGCGGTTATGATAGTTCACGTGCAGGTAGGCGGTCATGCCCGGCTGTCCCCCGAGCATCTGGGCCATGCCCAGGAACTGGTCGAAGATTGCGGCCACGTAACCGCCGTGGATTGAGCCCGGAGGCCCCTCGTAGGCCCAGCCGCACTTGCAGGTGGCGTGTGCAACGTCATCCTCTACCCAGCTCTTGATTGGCGGCGCGAGCGGGTTGCTCCAGCCGGCCAGTGGGTTCAGCTCGTGGCTGATCTGCCCGAAGCTGCCGTGTTCACCGTCGCGGGACCAGTCCAGTCGGCCGTAGATGCGCGGCGATTCGGCGAAGGCCTCGGCGGTCGTTTCCAGTTCCTGCGCAATGGCGTGCATTTTTTGTGTGTCGGGTGTGCTCGACACCAGTACCTCGGTGAGTTGCTTGATCGCGTTGGCGACCCGGCGCTTGGCTTCCCATTCCTCGTTGAACGGCTGGGTGATTTCTTCCGAGGCGAAGGGGTTCATGTCATTCATGGTGTCGGTGTGCCTTTTTAATGCTGGGTAAAACGGAATGGGTCCGGGATGCGCTCAGAGGCAGCCGGTGTTTTCGTACCAGAGTACGCCGGCGCCCTGCAGTAACAGGCCTTGGTTTTCTTCGGAGGTGACAAAGTCGGTGTCGCCGTCCTGGTCCATGTCCACGGTCGTGATGTTGTCGTACTTGGTGATCCACTTGTATTCCGTGAGCGGCGCGGCCTGCCACGGCTCGTCGCGGTACAGCGTGTCTGGCGCAACGATCAGGAAAATGCCGTAGCCCGAGCCGCTGGTGGTCAGGATCAGGTCGGCCGGGTCGTCGGGCTTCGCGTCGGCGCGGAATCGTCCGCAGGCGATGCTCTTGAGCGCGAAGTTTTCCAACTGGTAAAACTTGGTCGGCAGTTTTCGCTGGATGCTGATGTTGTGTTGCTTCCAGGTGATGCCCTCATCATTGGTATGCCGCACCGGTTCGAACCACTTGGCAACGATGGGGAACTCCTCGCGCCACGCGGTGGCGACGATATCCTGGGTGCCATCGCCGTTGATGTCGCAGATCGCCAGGTCGCTGGCCGAACCGATAAGCTGGTTTTCCCACGCGGTCGGTGGTGCGCCGGCCCCGGGGTTTTTCAGCCACGCGATGCTGTCCGTGCCGGCGTAGACGATGTCCAGGTCGGCATCCTGGTCCATGTCGATCAGCTCGATCGACTTGCCCTTGCGCACATTGCCCAATTCCGTGCTCGTCCAGGCCTCGGGGCGCGTGATGTCGTCCAGTGCAGGGGCGGTAAACAGATAGACCGATCCTTCCTTGCTTGGTTGCTTGCCGTCGCTGCCGTCCTCGTAGAGATCGCGTGACAGCGCGACGATCTCGGCGCCGCCGGTGCCATCGAGCTGTGCTGCGCGCACTTTCAGGTAGCGGTCGGTCGGCGCGTCTTTTACCACCACGCTGCCGGACCAGCTGTTGGGAGCTTCGACCGGCGCACCCGGCCGCAACTGGTGCAGGCGCACGCGGCGCGTGCCCGGCAGGTCCGGGTCGCCCTCGGAGGCGGAGATGACCGCGTCCAGCCAGCCGTCGTTGTCCAGGTCGGCGAAGGCCGCGTCCTCGATATTGGGCACGGGGAGACCGCCGTTCACTTCGACACTCTGCCACGGATCGGGGGCATTCAGGCGCGATATGCCGGGGTGGAAGTAGACCTTCAGGGACGGGCTGGCCTCCCAGCCGCTGACCACGTCGATCAGGCCGTCGCGATTGATATCCCCCAGGTGAACGCCGTCGGCGCCTGCGCCGCTGCTGTCAATGACATGGCGCTTGAAGCAGATGCCGTCGGGCATGCTGCCGGTACCTGTGGGGCTCCCGTTCTCGGAGCCACTGCAGGCGGTCAATAACGCCAGTGCCAGGATTGAAAAACGCAGGGTTACCTCCGGGGGCTGTGTGCGATCTGCGGAGACTGCCGAGAGTGTATGGGGTCCGCCGTAACCTTTGCAATATGTTTGCTCGCGCGATTAGTATGGTGGCAAAGACCCAGGCGGAGAGACTGCGATGAAAGTGACCGGTGGATGTTATTGCAAACAGGTGCGTTACGAGGCCGAAGGCGAGCCGTTGCTGCGCGGGCTGTGCCATTGCCGCGAGTGCCAGTACATTACCGGAGGCGGCGCCAATGTGGCGCTGGCCATGCCCGCCGACGGCTTCAGGTACACCAGCGGCGAGCCCAAATCCTTTACCCGGGACGATATTGAGAACCCGGTGACGCGCGAGTTTTGTCCCAATTGCGGCACCTCGCTGACCAGCCGGCCGGCGAGCATGGCCGACCTGGTCATTATCAAGGCCGGTACCCTCGATGACCCCTCGCAGTACGGAACGCCCGACATGGCGATTTTCTGTATCGACAAGCAGGCCTACCACTACCTGCCGGACGACATGCCCACCTTCGAGCGGTTTCCGGGCTGAGTACCCGGTCACGGACCGGCGCGCGGGAGTTGCAAACGCCCGCGTTCTGCGGCTAACCTGCTACAGGAACCGCGATTTTTGCGGTGAATTTTTGCCAATCGCAAGGGTCAGAGAATCATGCGAACTGTAATTCATGCACTGTGGTTGCTGCTGGCGCTGTCGCTGCCGGCCAGTGCACATGACGACCCGGAACTGCTGGGCATTACCGACGATGGTCGTCGCGTGATTTTGAAGCAGGATCACACCTGGGATTTCGTCGAGATCCCGGTGGGCGACCCCGAGACCAGCGCGGTGCTGACGGTGCTGGAAGTCATTGATCTGCAGGAAGCCTGCGTAGTTAAACTGCACCTGCAGAATAACCTCCCGATGCGTATCGGCCACCTCGTGCCGCGTTTCAACATCTATAATCAGGAGGGGGTGTTGTTCGATACCGTCTCCAAGTCCTTTGCCAGTCTCAAGCCGGGCAAGGACAAGTACTCCGAAGTACGTTTTTCCGGTATCGGCTGCAGCCAGATCAGTCGGGCGCACCTGTTTTCAGCGGCGCGCTGCCGTATGGGTGACATCGATATCTGGAATGAGAAAGACGGCCAGTGTCTGGGCAGGCTCTACGTAACACCGACTGACCTGATCAACCTCTCCAAGTAAACCGCACGATTCACTGGGGGCGCACAGCGCCTGGTACTGCTATGAAATTTGTTTTGTCCACGTCCTTCAGCTCGGTCGCCGATCTCACGCAACTTGCCCCGGTTGCCGACGAGTACGGCTGGGATGCGATGTCGTTCTCCGATCACGTCGTCAACCCGGAGCAGATCAATACGCCGTACCCGTACACCGATGACGGCAGCCGGCGCTGGCAGCCGTTCACCGACTGGCCCGACCCGTGGGTGATGATCGGCGCGCTGGCCACCATCACCAAGCGCATCCGCTTTACCAACAACATTTTTGTGCTGCCCATGCGCAACCCGTTCCTGGTGGCCAAGGCCATCAGCACCGCCGCGATTGTGTCGAACAACCGGGTCACCCCGGCGATCGGCGTGGGCTGGTCGGCCGACGAATTCGGCCTGATGGAATCGGAGTTCAAGACGCGCGGCAAACGCACCGATGAAATGCTCGAAATACTGCGACTGCTGTGGACGGGCGAAATGGTCGAGTACCAGGGCGAACACTACCAGTTCGACCGCCTGGAGATGAATCCCGCACCCGGTGAGTACATTCCGATCTGGGTGGGCGGTATCTCCAAGCCCGCCATGCGCCGTGCCGCGCGCCTGGCCGATGGCTGGGTGACCGACTTGCAGACCAGCGAAGAAATCATCGAGAGTATCGAGCAAATCAAGGCGTGGCGCCGTGAGTTCGGCCGCGATCACCTGCCCTTCGAAATCATGGCGACACCGTCAGATGCGTGGGACCGGGACGGTTACAAACGTCTGGAAGATGCCGGTGTCACGCACATTCTCACCATGCCGTGGCCGTTCTATCACGGCGATACCGACGAGCTGGATAAGAAGATCGACGCGATCAAGCGTTACGCAGACGACGTGATCAGCGTTTGCTGACGCGCGAGCGTTTTTACGCCGCCAGCGGTTCGCCCTGTTCAGACTTCCACTGGTACAGCAGCGGCCGTGTGTCGCGCTGCCAGGGGTGGAACCCCTCGCGATAGAATTCCTTGTAGGCGGGGTAGACCCGACGCAGGATGCCCTGCTTGCCGAACAGGAATTGCAGCCCTTCCTTCCATATCCGGAAATTCCACAGCTTCCGGTCGCGGCGCAGCATGTGCACGATACCCACACCGACATCGAACAGCAGGAAGAATGTTGCCTGGCGCATTGCGCGCCGGCGCAGTTTTTCTGTCCCGCCCACCGCGCGGTAGACGTCGAAGGCTACCGCCTTGTGTTCCATTTCCTCGGCGGCGTGCCAGTCCCACATCGCCTGCATTTCGCTGTCGACACAACCCATCATGGGGTTGTCGTCGTTCAGTGCGGACTCGGCCATGATTGCGGTGATGTGTTCGAACGCGGCTGTTGCGGCAAGGCGTTCCAGCGCGGAGGTATGCTTGTTGGTGAATTCGATATTTTTACGCAGACGGCCTTCGAGGTAGTCGTGGTCGTAGCCGCGCTGCGCGCACAGTGAGCGGTTGTAGCGTTCGTGCTCGCGGCGGTGGAAGCCTTCCTGGCCACAGAAGCCGCGAATTTCCGCCTGCAGTTTCGGATCGTCAATCCGGTCGGCATAGTGCCTGACGCTGTCGATGAAAAACTTTTCGCCCAGCGGGAAGGTCATGGACATGGCGTTGAAGAACGCCGTCTTGAACGGGTGGCCGTCGAACCAGTCGCCGGCCAGGGTGTCTTCAATTGCGTATTCCCGGTTGCGCGGCGCGACCTCTACATTGTCGGGGGTGTTGGATAGCAGGGGCATTCTGGCGTTCTCGCATTGAAATGACCAATGGTCAGTAAATTACGCCGTTTGATCATTTTTTGCGCGGTTATATATGGCCAAAAAACGGGTGTCGATGCCCCTCAGCCGATCCCGCCGAACGCCCGGGGCATCTCCATGTTCAACCGCTCCAGCCCGCCGTTCACCGCGAGAATCTCGCCGGTGACATAGCTGGCCGCCGGGCTGCACAGGTATATCGCCCCCAGTGCGATGTCCTCGACCTCGCCGAGACGGCCCATGGGGGTGAGCTTGACCATGGTTTCCTCGACTTCGGGTGTCAGGACGGTATTGAGCGCGTCGGTCTTGGTAGAGCCGACCGCGATGGCGTTCACGCGCACCTTGGGCGCGAATTCCTGCGCCAGCTCCTGCGTCAGCAGCGACAGTGCGCCCTTGGCTGTGCCGTACGCGGCGAAGCAGGGGGTGGGCTTGTGCCCGGCGATCGAGGAGATATTGAGAATGTTGCCCGAACCGCCGTGTTCGACCATCAGCGGCGCGCAGATTCGGGACATCTCGTAGGCGGTGCTGACGTTGAACCGGAACGCGCCTTCAAACTCCCGGGCAGTGGTCTGCGACACGGGCTTGGGCGGAAACCCGCCGGCATTGTTGACGAGGATGTCGATGCGGCCGAAGGTCGCCAGGGTCTGGTCCGCCAGCCGTTGGAGCTGGTCGAAATCCAGCACGTCGGTGGGCACGACCAGCGCCCGCCGCCCCATGGCCTCGATGTCGGCCGCTACTGCCTGCAGGTCGGACTCGGTCCGCGCGCCCAGCGCGACGTCCGCGCCGGCCTCTGCAAATGCCCGAGCGATTGCGGCACCAATGCCCTTGCCGGCGCCGGTGACAATGGCCACCTGGCCGTCGAGTTTGAAATGATCCATGAGTGACATGCGCTACCCCTTTGGCGTGCGATTGCTGATCGATGCGAGGAGTGTAGCAGTTGCGGGCATAAAAAAAGGCGGGCAACCAGTGCCCGCCTTCTTATTTTCCGGTAACGGTTTAGAAACGACCGGTTACGGCAAAGATCACGGCGTCGGATTCGGCGCTGCTGTTGTCTTCATCGACAGCGGTCAGGCCCAGTGAAAGACCGATGCGGTCGTTCACCCAGTACTCACCGAACAGGGTGTACTGGTCCAGTTCACCGTCGTCAGAATCTGCGAAAGAGTAGCTGCCGCCCACACCGATGTAGTCGGTGATGTAGTAGGTGGCGCCTACGCTGTACAGGTTCACGTCGCTGGCGAAGTTGGAGTCAACCAGGCCGAGACCCGCTTCCAGCTTCAGTGCGGATTCACCCAGGTCCTGCAGGTGCTCCAGTGACAGCGCGTACTCGTCGCTCTCGCGGTTGTCGTCGTCTTCACCGAAGACCCAGCTTGCTACCAGGGTAGTGGTCTCGCCGATGTACTTGCCGACTTCAATGGCGTAGGCGTCGGAATCGGGGCCGCCATCACCGTCGTCAAACTGGTAGCCCAGGCCGACAAGCCAGCCTGAATCCTTGATGACGTAGCGGCCGTCGATAACGATGTTCTCGATGTCGGAGTCGCCGCCATTGTCGAAGTCGACTTCACCGAAGGTGTAGAACAGGCTGACACCGGAAGCGCGATCGATGAACGCATCTTCAGAGCGCGGGCCCTTGCTGTCGTCTACCGGGGCAAAAAAGTAGGTGCCGCCCAGTGTGAACAGATCCTGGTCGGCATCGACACCGTTGCCGGCTGTCAGCTCACCGGTCGCATACGCGCCGGCAACCTGGAACTGGTAGTCGGCCTGGGCTGACAGAGAGAGTGCAGCGGCAACAGCGCCGGCTACGAGAGATTGCTTCAACATGTGTAACTCCTTGCGGGTTAATGAAAAATAAGGGTTTGTCTTATTTTCGGTATACCTTTATCCGGGCAATGTTAAGGGCTTGGGCGACAAGCTAACAGGGGATTATGGCCCGCACTTGTGTGAACTATTTACTTGTGTGAGGAGTTGGCAGAGGCGGTGCGGGTGTGCGGTGTGGCCCTTGCGGGCCGGTCGCCGAATTTGAACATGCCCCGCGTTCGTTTGTAGACTGTGACGCCCACTCACCAGATGGATTTGATGATGCTTCTCCCTACAATTGCTGCGTGTATCACCGGCCTGATCGGATTGATCAATTTTTTTGCACCCAAGCTGATGCTCGAGCCCATGCAGATGGGTCTGAACAGCCCCATGGCCATGTCCGAAGCGCGTGGCGTATTTGGCGGCATGAACCTGGGTGCGGCGATCGCCGCGCTGTGGCTGGCCTCGCCGGAGGTGTACACCGCGCTGGGCATCGCCTGGGGCGGTGTGTTGCTCGCGCGGTTCTGGTCGCTGGCCGTGGACAATATCGGGCTCAAGAAGGCCGTGCCCGGTATCGTTGTCGACGGTGTCCTGAGCTTCCTGTTCCTGAGCCCGCTGTTGCTCGGGTAGTTGTGAAGCGATATTGCTGCGCAGGAATATCGTTGAGAGAGACTACGGTACCTTGAACAACGTCGCCCTCATCACCGGCGCCGCGCGCCGCATCGGCCGCGAGATTGCGCAGCACCTGCACGGATTGGGCTACGACGTCGCGGTGCACTATCACCGCTCGGAAGAGGAGGCACATGCACTGCGCGATGCGCTGAACGCGCAAAGGGCGGACTCGTGTGTATGCTTCGCGGCGGACCTTGCCTCGCCGGCGGGCGTGACTTCGCTGGCGCAAGCGGTGACGGCGCACTTCGAACGACTGGACGTGTTGGTGAACAACGCGTCGGGCTTTGAGGCCACACCCATTGAAACCTGCACGCACGCTCAGTTCGACGCGATGATCGACAGCAACCTGCGCGGGCCGTATTTCCTGATTCAGGGGTTGTTGCCGCTGCTACGCGCTTCACGCGGCAGTATCGTGAATATTCTCGATACGCACGTCGAGCGGCCGCTGCCGCAGTTCAATGTCTACGGCGCAGCCAAGGCCGGGCTGGCTGCACTCACGCGCAATCTCGCGGTGGAACTGGGGCCCGAGGTGCGCGTGAACGGCGTGGCGCCCGGAGCAATTCTGTGGCCTGAATCCGGGGATGCCTACAGCGAGGCCGATCGGCATCGCGCGATCGAGAACACCCCGCTCAAGCGCATGGGCTCGCCGCCCGATATCGCGCAGGTTGTGGGGTTCCTGGCGCGCGATGCGCAGTTTGTTACCGGGCAGGTGCTCGCGGTGGATGGCGGCAAGGGGCTGGTCGGTTAGCGCGGTTGCACTACGCGGTGGAAGCCCGGCGTGTCCAGAGTGTGCGTCGATTCGGTAGCGTCGGGCCACGCCACATGCAGGGAGTAGGGCGGAGGCTGATCCCCCAACCCGAAATGCAGTAGTGAGGTGTCCTGCGACAGGTTGGTGTTCAATCCCGCCGCGCGAACTCCCAGCCGCTCGCCCTCGCGATTGAAGAGCGTGGCCTGCGCGCCCACGGCGAAACTGTTGGCGGTCGTACCCTGCAGATCAATCACCAGCGCGGCGTTACTGTTCGCGGCAGCGTTCAGTAGCAGTCGCGCCGGACCTCCCGTACCCGGAAGCTGGCCGTAACCCTGCGTGTACGCCAGGTCGGGCAGCGCATCGTCGTTGAAAAACCCGTGCACGATAAGATCCGCCCGATACAGACGGTCCTCATCCGGACGCGGCAGGCGTGTTAATTGCGGGCTGCCCGAGCCCGGTTGGTGAATGACAAAGACGCCGCCTTCAGCCGCACCCTGTTCGGCGTGACGTACACCTGCGATATCGAGCCAGCCGTCGTTGTCCAGATCCACCGCGGTGACGCCCGCAGTTTGTAGGCGGTGGCTGAGCGCGCCTGTGCACAGTCGCTCGAACCGGCCGTTGCCGCGATTGAGCAGTACGGCGTCCATCACGGTGGCGTTGGCTTTATCCGTCAGTCCCTGGCTGCGAATGTCCGACAGGCGCGCGCCGCTGATCACGCCCTTGTAGACACTCGAATGGGCCTGGAACTGCCAGCGAATTGTCCAGCGCTGCTGCGCGTCGGAGTACCAGATATAAATGCCGGCCCGGCGCAGGTAGTCGGGTTTGCCGATGGCGTTGCCCTTGTGCAGCGTAAAGTTGCGCGCACCGGGACTGTCGCGGTCGCGTCCGATAAAAATGTCTGTGCCCCTGGCCGGGTATTGCCGGCCGCGTCCGCCGGCTTGCTGGCGCAGGTCGAAGTGTAGTTGTGCGGTCTCGGCGTGGAACGAAAGTTCGCTGTGATCCACGCGTCCATTCTGCCGGATCACGAAATTAATTTGTTGCTCATTGAAACTGACGCGGTCTGCGTCGGTGTGCTTGCTGTGCCGGCCGATATACAGGTCGAGAAGACCGTCATTGTTGAAATCTCCCGCTGCTGCCGAGCGGGCTTGCGTGGCGAGCAGCGTCGGGCGCGTGTCCGCCGCGCCCCAGTGCACTTCGGCGTTGCCCTGCTGGATCAGGAGGTAGTCGGTGTGGCCATCGCTGTCGAAGTCGGCAATGACACCGTGGCCCGTGTCGTCGAAGCCGCGCGCCATACGGTGTTCGGGTTGAACAGATAGCTGGAGCTTGCCCGGTGTACTGTTGTTGCGCCAGAACCGATTGGGATGGTTACGGCGTGCACTGGTGGCGGCGTAAAGATCGACTTCCCGACCCGATCTGGAGACGACCGGAATAAAAGCCTGCGTTCTCGCTTCTGCTTCGGCCAGTTCAGGCGGCAGCGGCAGCTGCGTAAAGCGCACGCCCGCGTCGGAGGTATTGTTGCGCAGGATCGTGTTTTCCGTGCCGGCTTTGTGCACCTCGCCACCGCCGCCGGCGATCACGATATCCAGCCTGCCGTCATTGTCGACGTCGATGGCATTGAGCGCGTGCCAGTCGGCGTTGGCGGGGCCGCGCGCCACCAGTTCCGAGCGGTTTTGCAGACGGCCGGCGGTGTTGATCAGCAACTGCGGGCGAGCGTTGTGCGTGCCGATCAGTAGATCGTCGCGGCCATCGCCGGAAAAATCCGCCGCGGTCAGGGCGTAGGTTCGTGGCGCATCGATCGCGCCCAGCAGGTTGCTGGCATCGCGCAGAGCGTAGAAGGGCTGGCCAGTACTATCGCTCTGTTGGGCTGCACACAGCAGCGGGTAGGCGAACTCGGTGGCGGTGGTGTGGAGCAGCGAATCAGCGCGGTAGGGTGAGCGCAGTACCCACGCGGCGAAAGCGGCCAGTAGTAATACGGTGGTTGTCAGTAACAGTCGTCGCAAAGCAGGAGCCGGGCCAGGGTTGCCAGTAGCGCGACGGGCACAGCCGACCGCGTGTACGGTCGACTGATGCGCGGCGCGCGGCCATTACTCTACGTGAATTGTCACCCGGGCCTCAACGCCGATGGCGTGATGGTCCGGTGCCCGCAGGCTGATGCGCAGCTCGTGCGACCCGGCGGGCAGGTCGGCCGGCAGCGTAAATTCAGCCGTCGGGGTCCACGCGGTCAGGTGATCCGCGTCGTCATCCTCGGTATTGAGGTAGACATGGTAATGACCCTCGCTGACGCTGCTGTGATCGCCGCCATCGTCATCGCCGTGATCGTGATCCTCTGGCGCTGCCAGTTCAAACCGGTTGAAGCTGAATTGGAGCGTTAGCGTGTCGCCGGCGCTGAACGTCTCGTCGCCGGTGGGCGCGAGGAACGCGACACCGGGCCCGCCCGGTGCCGGTGTGTTTAGCGCCGCGTCGTGGTTGGCCAGCTTGCTGCCGAGCAGGATGAACATTTCATCGTCGCTGGAGGCGCCGGGCATGATCATGCAGGCGTCGCACCAGCCGTCGCCCGCGCCCGGTGAGGAATCGCAGCTCGCATCGTCATCGGGGCCGGCACAGGGCGCCCCGATGTTCCCCGCCACA
>CAYGOX010000097.1:0-11634 GCA_964351485.1 uncultured Halioglobus sp. | reverse complement strand
GACATCACAGTGATAGACAAGCTACGCAACATCGCCATCATCGCGCATGTCGACCATGGCAAGACCACGCTCGTGGACTGCCTTTTACAGCAATCGGGCACGCTCGACCGCCGCTCCGAGGGCGCCGAACGCATCATGGATTCCAACGACCAGGAGCGCGAGCGCGGCATTACCATCCTGGCCAAGAACACCGCGATTGAGTGGGACGGTTACCGCATCAACATTGTCGACACACCCGGACACGCCGACTTTGGTGGCGAGGTCGAGCGCGTGTTGTCGATGGTCGACTCGGTGCTGCTGCTGGTCGACGCCGTCGACGGGCCGATGCCGCAGACCCGCTTCGTGACCTCCAAGGCCTTCGAGCAGGGCCTGAACCCGATTGTGGTGGTCAACAAGATCGACCGCCCGGGCGCGCGCCCGGACTGGGTGATCGACCAGGTCTTTGATTTGTTCGACCGGCTCGGCGCTACCGACGAGCAGCTGGACTTCCCGATCATCTACACCTCGGCGATCGAAGGCATTGCCGGCGTCGAACACGAGGCCATGGGCACCGACATGCAGGCGCTGTTCGAAACCATCGTGGAGCAGGTGCCGGCGCCGCAGGTAGATGCCGACGGGCCGTTGCAATTGCAGATCAGCGCGCTGGACTACAGCAGCTATGTCGGTGTGATCGGTGTGGGTCGCGTGACGCGCGGCCGGGTCAAGCCCAACACACCGGTCATGGTGGTCGGGGCCGACGGTGCGCAGCGCAAGGGTCGCGTGTTGCAGGTGATGGGTTATCTCGGCCTGGAGCGGGTCGACGTGGACGATGCACAGGCGGGCGATATCGTCTGTGTCACGGGAATCGAGGGATTGAATATCTCCGACACCCTGTGCGATCCCGATCACCCGGAACCACTGCCGCCGCTGTCGGTGGACGAACCGACGGTCAGCATGACATTCCAGGTGAACGATTCGCCGTTCGCCGGTCGCGAGGGCAAGTTCGTCACCTCGCGCAACATCGCCGAGCGCCTGGATCGCGAGCTTATCCACAACGTCGCGCTGCGCGTCGAGCCCGGCGACAGCCCGGACAAGTTCAAGGTGTCCGGACGCGGTGAACTGCACCTGTCGGTGCTGATTGAATCGATGCGGCGCGAGGGTTACGAGCTGGGCGTATCGCGCCCGGAGGTGATCCAGAAAGAAGTCGACGGTGTGTTGCAGGAGCCCTACGAGCAGCTCGTGGTGGACTGCGAGGACCAGCACCAGGGTGCGGTCATGGAAGAGCTTGGCCTGCGCCGTGCGGAACTGGAAAACATGGTGCCCGACGGCAAGGGCAGGGTGCGGCTGGAGTTCATCGTGCCCGCCCGCGGCCTTATCGGCTTTCGCTCGCTGTTCCTTACGCTTACCTCGGGCAGCGGCATTCTCACCCACGTGTTCGATCACTACGGACCGGTCAAGACGGCAGAAATCGTGCACCGCGCCAACGGCGTGCTGGTCTCGCTGGTGACGGGCAAGACCCTGGGTTACTCGTTGTTCAACCTGCAGGACCGTGGGCGGATGTTTGTCGATCCCAACGTCGATGTCTACGAGGGCCAGATTATCGGCCTGCACAGTCGCGGCAACGACCTCACTGTGAATCCGACCAAGGGCAAGCAGCTCACCAACGTTCGCGCTTCGGGCACCGATGAGGCGTTGACGCTGACGCCGCCGGTCCGGCACACGCTGGAGCAGGCGCTGGAATTTATCGAGGATGACGAGCTGGTCGAGGTGACTCCCGAGAATATCCGCCTGCGCAAGAAGCTGCTGCTGGAGCACGAGCGCCGCCGCGCCGGGCGTATCTAGCGGCGCGGTGCGCGTGCGACGATGAAAGCCCTCATCCAGCGAGTCAGCAGCGCCGCCGTCGATATCGACGGCGAGCGCGTGGGCGCCATCGGCGCCGGCATGTTGGTGTTGCTGGGTCTGGACAAGGGCGATGACGAACCGGCGGCGCGCAAAATGCTCGACAAGCTCCTCGCGTATCGTCTATTTGCCGATAGCGACGGACGTATGAACGCCAGCGTGGTGGATGTCGCCGGCGGTGTGCTGCTCGTTTCGCAATTCACGCTGTCGGCCGATACGCGCAAGGGTTTGCGGCCGAGCTTTTCCAGTGCCCTGCCGCCGGATGAGGCGCAGCCGCTTTACGACTTTTTTCTCGGTGAATTGCGCGCGCGCCACGCCGAGGTCGCGGCCGGGCGTTTTGGCGCCGACATGCAGGTGAGCCTCACCAACGACGGCCCGGTTACCTTCCTGCTGGAGGTGTAGCGCGGCGCTACGCGCGCAGGCGCATGTGGCGGTGGAGGATGCCGTCTTCCAGGTGCGTGTCTCCCTCGCCGACAAAACCCAGTTCGCTGTAGAACGGTTGCAGGTGGGCCTGCGCGTTGATCAGGATATCGCTGTCGGGCCAGCGCGCCCGGTTAAACTCGATGCCCCGGCGCACCAGCGCCTTGCCCACTGCCCGCCCGCGCAGCGACGGGTCGACCACGATCCTGCCCAGTGAACTCTCGGCGTAGCTCACTCCCGGCGGCAGGCAGCGCTGATAGGCGCGCAGCGAATCGCCCTCGTGGTAGAGCATATGCCAGGCCTGTTGATCCAGGTTGTCGATGTCGAGGTAGACGCAGTCCTGCTCGACCACGAAGATCTGCGCGCGCAGGCGCAACAGCGCGTAGAGTTGGGCGTTTGACAGCGATTCGAAGTCGACGATATCCCAGGTCCCGGTGTCCGGCATGGTTTGGCTTTTTTCTCGCGTGAGTATGTTGCTACTATAGGCATATCAGTTGGGGTGCGAAAGCCGGTCTGCGGCCGCGCCCGGGTGCCGGCTCGAGCAGTGCTCGTGTCGGCCGCGAAGCGAGGTCACTACATGCTGGCAAGGACAGAAGGGCCAGATATCAGCGCGCTGAGCCAACAGTACCAGGAACTGGTCGGTTCGCTGATTGAGGCGGTAGGGATGCCGGGCACCGCGCTCGAAGTCGAGGAAAATCGCGAGGGCAACTTTCGCGGTTACGACGACAAGCTTTTTTACCAGGTCAGGCGCGGGACCATTGCCGTGCGCTACCAGAACCGCACGGTGTACACACTCGAAGAGGGCGATCTGCTGCTGCCCGATATAGCCGGCTCGCAGGAAGACGTGACGGTGGAGTACGCGGCGCAGGGCAGTGTTGCTCTGCAGGCCTATCCCGGCCTGGATTTCATGCAGCGGGTGTTCAACGATCCGAATGCGACCCGTCTCTGGACCCGCCTGCTCATCGCCTACTCCGGGCTGATGCTGCGCCTGACGGCGGCCAGCACTCCGGAAGATTCACACCACACCCCCGGGTTTGAAATCTACCAGCCGGGCGCGATCATCATCCGCCAGGGCGACCGTGCGGACTACGTTTTCAACATGTCCTCCGGCGTGGCCGAAGTGCTCGTGGACGACGTTCCCGTGGGCCGCATCGGCGACGGTGAAATTTTTGGCGCCATGGCGGCGCTCACGCAGATGGACCGCAGCGCCACGGTGCGCGCGAAATCGGTCTGCTCGGTGGTGAAGGTGCCCAAGGATCAGTTCTCCGAGCTGATCAAGAGCAACCCCGCGACGATCCAGAGCCTGATGGTCGACATGGCCCACTCCATCGTGAACCTCAACGAGCAGTTAGTGGCCTTTCAGGATCCGAAGCTGTTTCCCCAGGCCGGTCGCGCCCCGGCGCACTAGCAGATGATTGCGTTCTCCGGCGGTGAGGTGCGCACTTTCTCCACGTCATTGAGGGCCGCCCAGCTGACGATGGCGTAGCGCAGGCCGCCGGTGACTTCCTCGGCGGTGTGCAGGTAGCGGCTGTCCGAGGGGAAGTAGATCAGCATGCCCGCGCGGGGCCTGATCTTGTAGCCGAAATACTCGAAGGCGATCTTGCCGCCCTCGAAGTCATCGCGCAGGTACACCAGCAGACTGATGTCGCGATCCAGGTCCTTGCGCCACTGCTGCTTCTCGGGGATGTAGTTCTCGCTGTCGGCGTGACTGTGGTAGAAGCTGCCGGTGGCGTAGCGCAGCAGCTGCGGTTCCTCGAACCAGGCAAATTTCCTGCCGATATCAGGCTCGATCACTTCGGTCAGCGCGCGCTGGATAATCCCATTCATGTCCGCCTGCTTATCCCCCATGTCCACGCGGTCGGAGACGCGGCTATCGTCGAGCTTGCGGACCATTTCCTCGGGCGTCACCTTGTCCAGGTCCACCGTCTCCAGCGGTTTGTGGGTCGACGCGTTGGCGAAGTCGACCAGTTCGGCGCACTCTTCGGGCGACAGGTAGTTTTCCACCACGACCACGCCGTGGGGCGGGTCGCGGTCGGGCGCGGTGGAGCCGCAGCAGCCCTTGAAGCGGCGACCGCTGCCGCAGAAACATTTATCGTTGCGCGAGGGATTGAAGTCGTCTCGAAATTGCATGGTCGGCCTTGTCGCGTTGCGTTGACCGGCAGCACCGCAGCGCGGCCGTGGGGATCAGCATTATTCTAGCGCAATCGTGGTCTGAATCCCCACTGCTCCCTTCCGTTTGTCGGGCAAATTCGCGAGAATGCCCCATCGGCCGGCAGCTGCGTCGGCCACGCAACCGATGTCCCGCAAGGCCACTATGACAGACACCATAGAGATTGATTCCGACGGCACCGAGCAGGTGTCACTGAAGCAGTACGCCGAGAAGGCTTACCTCGACTATTCGATGTACGTGATTCTCGACCGCGCGCTGCCCCACGTCGGCGACGGGTTGAAGCCGGTGCAGCGGCGCATCGTGTACGCAATGAGCGAACTGGGGCTCAAGGCCTCCGCCAAGTTCAAGAAGTCGGCGCGCACCGTGGGCGACGTGATCGGCAAGTTCCATCCCCACGGCGACAGCGCGGCCTACGAGGCCATGGTGCTGATGGCACAGAATTTCAGCTATCGCTATCCGCTGGTCGACGGGCAGGGCAACTGGGGCTCGCCCGATGATCCCAAGTCCTTCGCCGCGATGCGCTACACCGAGAGTCGCCTCACCGCCTATGCCGATGTGCTGCTGGGCGAGTTGGGCCAGGGTACGGTCGACTGGATTCCCAATTTTGACGGCACGCTGGAGGAGCCCTCGGTCCTGCCGGCGCAAGTGCCCAATGTGTTGCTCAACGGCACCACGGGCATCGCGGTCGGTATGGCCACCGACATCCCGCCGCACAACCTGCGCGAGGTGGTGACCGCGGCGGTACGCCTGCTCGAAGCGCCCAAGTCGACGGTGCGCGATCTTTGCGAACACGTGCAGGCCCCGGATTTTCCGACCGAGGCGGAGATCATCACGCCGCGCGAGGAAATCCTCGCCATGTATGAAAGCGGTCGCGGCGCCCTGCGCATGCGCGCGGTGTGGGAGAAAGAGGGTGGCGACGTCGTCATCAACGCGCTGCCCTACCAGGTCTCCGGGTCCAAGGTGCTGGAGCAGATCGCCGCGCAGATGCAGGCGCGCAAGCTGCCGATGGTGATGGACCTGCGCGATGAGTCCGACCACGAGAATCCCACACGCCTGGTGATCGTGCCGCGTTCCAACCGCGTCGACCTCGAGTCGCTGATGAGCCACCTGTACGCGTCGACCGATCTAGAGCGCAGTTACCGCGTCAACCTGAACATGATCGGCATCGATGGACGCCCGTCAGTGAAGGGCCTGGATACCATTCTCAAGGAGTGGCTGAAGTTCCGCACCGACACCGTGCGCCGCCGGCTCGAACACCGGCTCGAGCGCGTCCTCAAACGGCTGCACATCCTCGAAGGCTACCTGGTGGCCTACCTCAACATCGACGAGGTCATCCGCATCATCCGCACCGAGGACAAGCCCAAGCCCGCGCTGATGAAACGGTTCAACATTACCGACATCCAGGCCGAGGCCATCCTCGAACTGAAACTGCGCAACCTGGCCAAGCTCGAGGAAATGAGCATCCGCACCGAGCAGGATGAACTGCAGGAAGAGCGCGACTCGCTGGAGAAAACCCTCGGCAGTGCGGCGCGCCTGAAGACGCTGATCAAGAAAGAACTGCTCGCCGTGGCTGAGAAATATGGCGATGACCGGCGCTCGCCCCTGGTTGAGCGCGAGGAAGCCAAGGCCTTCAGTGAACTGGAACTGATGAGCGCCGACCCGATCACCGTGGTCATGTCCGCCAAGGGCTGGATTCGCGCGGCCAAGGGTCACGACATCGATCCGACCAAGCTCAGCTACAAGTCCGGCGATGAATTCCGCATGGCCGTGACGGGGCGCAGTAACCAGCCGACAGTTATTCTCGACTCGACCGGGCGGGCCTATACGATCGCGTCCCACAACCTGCCCTCGGCGCGCGGTCAGGGCGAACCGGTGACGGGGCGGATCAATCCGCCCTCCGGGGCGACCTTCGAAGGCCTGATGATGGGCGATGACGAGACGCTCTATCTGCTGGCCAGCGATGCCGGCTATGGCTTTGTGGCGAAGCTGGGTGACCTGCAGACCAAGGCCCGCGCCGGCAAGGGCGCAATCACCCTGCCCAAGGGCGCGAACGTGTTGCAGCCCGCGCCCATCGCGGCCATTGAGGGTGCGTGGGTGGCCGCCGTGTCGAACGAGGGGCGACTGCTGGTCTTTCCGCTGGCCGACCTGCCGCAGATGGCGCGTGGCAAGGGCAACAAGATCATCGGCATTCCGGGTGCGCGCGTGCAAAGTCGCGAGGAGTTCGTGCTCGCCGTGCAGGTCATCAGTGAGGGCGAATCGCTGGTCGTGTACGCCGGTAAACGCCATCACAAAATGAAGTTTGCCGATCTCGAACACTACCGCGGCGAACGCGGGCGGCGCGGCAACAAGCTGCCGCGCGGTTTCCAGAAAGTCGATCGCATGGTGGTTGAGCGTTAAGGGGAGCCCAAGCCAGATCGTTGACTACAGCGGCAGGCGAGTCGGGTCGACCAGGCGCTGCACGATCAGCAGTTGCTGGCGCTCCAGCAAATCGGCATAGCGCCCGTGGAAGGCTTCCAGCACCGCGAGGTCTGAATCCGGTACCGCCCGCAGCTGGGTCCGGCTGCTGACATCGACATCGGCAATGATGCTGGGCGACAGCATGATCTCGGTCGGTCGTGTGGCGCAGACGCCGGCCAGCTCATCCAGTGTGTGCTGCATGTACAGGCCCGGGTAGATATCCGACGCGCTGCCGATACCCAGCTCGCTTTGCGCCAGTGCCATGGAAAACCGGATCGACAACACCGCCCGACCTGACAATTCCTTCTCTATCGCGCTCGCCGTGTTCTTGATCAGCCACGCGCAGCTCGCCGCGCGAAACGCCGCGCTGCCCGCGCTGTTGTCGTCGGTAAAGTACACCGCCAGGCCAAACTGCCGCGCCACCTGCAGATCACCGGCGTAAAAACCGGCGGCGGCGTAGACCAGCTGGTGTATGCGTTCGATGTAGTTCTGCAGCGTTGCCTCGTCCAGTGTCTCCACGTAGTCGGCCAGACTCGACAGGCCCAGCAGCAGCACCGCGGTGGTCTGGTAGTTCTCATCTTCCGGGACCGGCTCACTGCGGGTTTGCAGCAGGTCCATGGGCAGCGCCTCGACCCGCGATTCGAGCAATGCCAGCTCGTTCACCGGTTGCGCGTCCGACGGCTGGTCCTGCAAGCGCAGTGCGCGGGCCATGCGTGACAGCCTGGTCGCGAAGTGCTGTCCGAGCATGCGTGCGCCAATGTACACGGTGAGGCTGAGCAGGAGCGCAAGCCCGAGCAGGCTGAGCGTGAGCCGCTGCTGGGCCGCTTCGCTGACCGTGCTCTGGATGGCGACGTGCACTGTCCCGGCGATATCTGCCTCGATTTTCACTGGCGCCGTGTACTGTATTGGCTCCAGCTGCGGCGCGCTGCCGGCCTGGCCGATTGTCTTGCCCTCGATATCCACCAGGCTGACGCCACTGGCCGCGGACGTCTCAACGAATCGTTGCAGCAGTGCCGAGACGCCCAGCAGGTCGCCCGCTTCCATGGCCCGGCTCACGCGCTGGGAGATGAGCTGCGCCAACGCCTCGCCGTACTCCGCCTGCAGCTGGGTTTGCATGTGGCGGCTGGATACGGTGCTCAGCGCGACCAGTGCAACGGTGACGAGCAGGCAGACACCGGCGGCAATGAGCGCGAGCTGTTGGCTGAGCTTGGTGTTTCCCACGGTGACGTCCCGGGCGCGTGGTTCTGTGGCGGTAATTATGGCAAGCAGTATAAACCGATAGCGGGTAGAATGGCGCGCGGCAAACATGAGACCCGTCCCGTGACACAGATTGTCCTGATAACCGTTTCCGGAGCAGACCAGAGTGGCGTTACCGCCGGCATCGCCGAGATCCTGGCGGCGCGCGGTGGCAATATCCTCGACGCGGGGCAGTCCGTCATTCACGCGACACTGTCACTCGGCCTGCTGGTGGAATTACCCGCGCAGGTCGGGCTCGACACGGTCACCCGGGAAATCGAGCAGTTCGGTGCCACGCGGGATCTGCGCACCCGCATCGAGCCGGTGGCGCCCGACCGCTACAGCGACTGGGTTGCCGCGCAGGGCCAGCCGCGCTACATCATCACCCTGCTCGCGCGCAAAATCACGGCGGACCAGCTCGCCCGCGTCACCTCGGTCGTCGCCGGCTACGGATTGAACATCGATGGCATCAACCGCCTCTCGGGACGCATTCCCCTGGGCGAACTGCCCGCGCAGAGCAAGGCCTGCGTGGAATTCTCCGTGCGCGGACCCCTGGCCGATGCCGCGGCGTTTCGCCGCAACCTGCTGGAAGTTGCCAGTGCACTGGAAGTGGACCTGGCGTTCCAGGAAGACAACATGTATCGCCGCAACCGCCGCCTGGTCGCGTTTGATATGGATTCCACGCTGATCGAAGCCGAGGTGATCGATGAGCTGGCGCAGCACGCCGGCGTCGGCGACCAGGTCAGCGCGATCACCGAGCGCGCGATGCGCGGCGAGATCGATTTCAGCGAGAGTTTCCGCGCCCGCGTCGCGCTGCTCAAGGGCCTGCCCGAGTCCGCGCTGGAACGGGTGGCTGATGAACTGAAAATCACCGAGGGCGCAGAACACCTGGTGTCCACCCTGCGTCGCCTCGGGTACAAGACGGCGATTCTCTCCGGTGGCTTCACGTATTTTGCGCGGCACCTGCAGGAGCGCCTGGGCATGGATTACGTGTACGCCAACGAGCTCGACATTGTCGATGGCAAGGTGACCGGCGAGGTCACCGGGCCGATCGTTGACGGCAACCGCAAGGCGGAACTGTTACGCCAGGTGGCGCAGTCGGAAGGTGTCGACCTGGAGCAGGTCATCGCGGTGGGTGATGGTGCCAACGACCTGCCCATGCTCAGTATCGCGGGGCTGGGTATCGCGTTTCGCGCCAAGCCGCTGGTCAAGCAGTCGGCCGAACAGTCAATCTCGACGCTCGGGCTGGATGCGATCCTCTACCTGCTGGGCTTTTCAGACAAGCTGCAACGGCACGGCTAGGCCGTCAGATATTGCTCCACACCGAATCGTAATCGGCGCCGAGCTTCACGTCCTCGTCGGTCGAGAGAATTTCGCCCAGTGACGTGATGAACTTGTAGTCAAACTGCGCAAAGCTCCCGGTGGCCGAAATCATTCGCAGTAATTGCGCCGCGCGTTTTTCCTGCTGGGTGTAGATGTTGACCTTCTGCCCCTCGCGAAAGCCCGCGCGGGGCATGATGAGCGTGTTGGGCTGGCCGACCAGCTTGATCTGCGGCAGTTGCAGGATACGGATGGGCGGCGAGGGTTGGCTGGTTTTGTGCTGGACGCTCGCGCCCAGCGCCACCGCCCGCGGACTCAGCAGTTCCAGGCCGATCAGTGTCCTGTCTTCGCCGAAGCGACCAAACCAGCGTATGACCGCGATTGCCCAGTCCTTGCTGTCGTTTTCCTTGAGCCCGACGATGTCGCCAGACCGGATGTCGGTGGGCATACCCGAATTCCATTCGAGGCAGTAGCCGCCGGGCGAGGCATCGGTCATCTGCACGCGGTAGATGGGGAAGTCGTCCGTTGGCGGCTCGGTCGGTTCTTCATTGAGCATTGCGGCGCGCGCCGCGGCGGGAATATCGATGCCGTGTTCGAGTTCCGAGAGCAGCTGCTCACCGGGGTCTTCGGCATAATCGCCGGGATTGGCCTGACGCCAGACGTCGATTTTGTTGCGGTCTTCCAGGAACAGGTTGGGCGCGCCCTTGCGCTCTTCCTGTACTGCAAACCCCTGGCTCTGCAGCATGTCTTCAAAGGGTGTTTCACCGCCGACGTGGTAGTGCACATTGCGCAGCCCGATACAGATGCGCAGTTCACCGTTGCTCGCCGAGCGCTTGAAGTTGCGCAGGCTCATCTGTCCCAGAGACTTGATGACGTGGTCGAGCACACCCTCGGGCAGTGCAGTCGTGTCAGCTTTTTTGGCGGCGGCCTTGTCGGTGTCAGCCTGGCGTTTCAGGTAGGCGACCAGTCCGGTGGTATCGATAGTGCGGCACAGCGGCCCCGGTTCGGCTTTGTAGAGTGTGCGGTACAGCGGAGGCTGGTCGCTTTGCAGGTCCACCAGGAACAGTCCCTCGGACGCATCGGCCGCGGTCAGCTTGACGTCCTGTGCCCAGAGGGCGAGGTTGTCATAGAGCGCGGTGAGGTCGCTCTGCCGCAGGCGATTGGGCTTGCAGCAGCCCAGCAGCACGGCCCTGAGATAGGTGTCGCGGACTGTCCTGGCCCCGCCGCGCGGGTCGGGCAGTGGCAGTTCGGCGAGTCCCTGCGATTCTGCCAGCGCATACAGCTGGTGCAGTGAGCGCCAGCCCTGGATGTCCAGCGGCCGGAACAGCTGGAACGTCTGCAGTACATTGCGTCCGGCGTAGGTCAGCGCCCGCTGCAGGGCCTGGCAGGCCAGCAGGGCAGGGTTGATCTCGCGTACCGCATCGCGGTTGCGAATGGCCTCGGCCGCTACCACCGTGTAGGCCGTGCACGCGCGGGTATTCAGTCGGGCCGCCACGTCGGCCATTTTCTGCGGGCCCGAGGGCATGATCAGCGGCTGGTTAAGGAAGCGTTTCGCGAGGTTGGTCAGCGCCACATCCAGGCTCGGCACCAGGGCCTCGAGGATTTCGTAGCGCGATTCGGCCGACATCCTGACCCGGCTGATTTCGGTAAGGGCCTGGTCGATGAGGGCGACCACAGCGTCGGTGTTGGTCACCGGCAGCGCCTGAGCCCAGCCTGCTGCCGCGTGGGCGTTGAGCGGAAAAAGGGTGAAGTCTGTCTGGTCCTGCGGAGGAATACGCAGGGTGATTTTCGAATTCCCTTCCATATCGCCCGTTCCCGTACTCCCCTGATTGTCGTTGTTGTGCGAGAAGAATAGCCCAAAAAAGCTGTTGGTTGCCACTGGCAAACTGCCACCTGCCAAAGGGTGAAACGGTGGGGTATGATAGGCGCCCTTCCGACCACTCAAGGGAGCGCTGTAATGGCCACCTATTCCACCAACGAATTCCGTCCCGGGCTCAAAGTGATGCTCGAGGGCGACCCCTGCAGCATTCTCGACAACGAATTCGTCAAACCCGGCAAGGGCCAGGCGTTCAACCGCGTCAAATTGCGCAATTTGAAGACGGGCCGGGTGTGGGAGCGCACGTTCAAGTCCGGCGAGTCGCTCGAGGGTGCCG
>CAYGOX010000096.1:0-11660 GCA_964351485.1 uncultured Halioglobus sp. | reverse complement strand
TGCCCTTGTAGTACCCGGCGTAGGGAATCGAAGGCGGCCCGTAGAACTCGATCTGGCAATCGTCGTGCAGCATCGCGTGCACGCGATCAAAATCACCGGACAGTAAGGCTTCGTACATGGCCTTGGCAGTGTCGAGAGCAGATGCAGTCATGGCGGAATTCCTCTTGTTTGACATAGTGTATTGATGAATACTGTTTCTTTTGGCAACTGTTTCAGCAGCAGGCAGGTCGGTTATGAGTAAAGCCTCCCGGATCAAGAAAACGGCGCCTCGCGACATGCTGGAGCTGTTTTTCCCGATTCATTACACGGTCGGCATGACGGTGGAGGACACGCTGCGCAACGAGGTGTTAACCCGGCAGCAGACGATTATCCTGTGGCTGATCCGGGCGCGCGGGGAGGGCGGGGTTACCATGCGTCGCAAAGACATCGCCGCCTCCATGACCTACTGGTTCGACCTCACTAACTCGGCCATTTCAAAAGCGCTCCGTTCACTGGCCAGGCCGCCCCTGTCGCTGCTCGATGTGAGCGAGGATCCGAACTCCGGACGGGAAAAAGTCGTTACGCTCACCGCCAAGGGCGAGACGTTTCTGCAGGAGATGATGCGCAACGCCGAGGGTCTCATTAAAATCATCACCGATGAAATGACGGACGAGGAAATTGTCCAGGGCCTGCATTTCTTCACCCGCATCAGCGAAATTTTCGACGCTGAAGTGGAACAAAAACGCGCCCTCCCTGGCGCAACAGTCCCGCGTCCATCTGTAAAACGGCGAAGCTGATCGCCCCTAGAACCGGTACGTGGCCTCGACTCCGTAGGTACGTGGCGGAGCCAGCGACCCCACAAATTCCGCGCCATACACCGTGCCGGTCAGGATCTGGTTGGTGAAGTAGGTTTCATCCGACAGGTTCTTGCCGAAGGCGGAGACCGACCAGGTCATGTCCTCGCTCTCCAGCGTCAGACGCGCGTTGGTCACGCCGTAAGAGTCCTGTGAGGCGGCGTCGATGTTAAACACCGTGTAGTACACCTTGTCCTGCCAGGCGTAGTCGACCCGTGCCGTTAGCGTCCCGAGCGCTTCCAGGTTGTGCTGGAACTGTACGCCGAGGTGGGCTTTCCATTCCGGTGCCCGGGTCAGGCGCAGGCCGTCGAGGTCGCGGACTACGGACCCGGGTGCCTGGGTAGCAGGTGCCGGTCGCAGCGGCTCGGTGAGTTCGCCTTCGGTAAATTCGGCGTCGAGGTAGGTCACCGAACCGTCGATCAGCCAGGCGTCGTTAAGCTGTGCGAGGAACTCCACCTCGGCCCCGAGTACCTCGGCCTCACCGACATTGCGGATGATCGGCTGGTTGCTGACGCTGTCCTGCGCCTGCAGGTTTTCATACTGGTAGAAGAAGAGGGCGCTGTTGAGGCGCACGCGGCGGTCGAACAGTTCCGATTTCGCGCCCAGCTCATAGGACCAGATATCCTCTTCCTTGTACGCGCCGAGCTGGCCGCTGCCGATGTTGTAGCCGCCGCTCTTGAAGCCCTTCTGCGCCAGCGCGTACAGCATGTGCTCGTCCGACGGCCGGTATTCCACCGTGAACATCGGCGTGAAGGAGTCGAAATCTTCCGGCCCATCGACCGGGCCGACCACTAGCCCCAGCGGATCGGGCACCGCGCCGCGGTCTTCGGAAACTGAATCGGGGAAAAAGACGGTGTTGGGCGCGAAGCGGTCGCCGGCCAGGGTCAGCTCAAAACGCTGTACGCCGTCGCGTTCTTCCCAGCTCTGGCGGCCGCCGGCCTTGATCGTCCAGTACTCGTTCAGTTCGTATGCGCCTTCGAAGTAGATCGCGTAGGCCTCGGTTTCCTGGTCACCGTTCAGGTGCAGGGTGCAGCACAGGTCGCTCTCGGGCAGGGCCAGCGGGAAGGTCGGTATGACGCCCGCCGCCATGAGGTCGGCAAACCCCGCCAGCAGCACCGGCTCCCAGAAGTTGCCGAAGATGTCGTTCGAGATCGTGTTATCTTCCTGGAACAGGTTGGCACCGGCGATCCACGAGAAGGGGCCGCTGCCGTTGGAGCTGAACTGGAAGTCGATGCTGCGTTGCCAGTGGTCCTCGGCTCGCGCGTAGGTGATGACGCGGGCGTCGGAGCTGTCGAACTCGTTGCGCAGGCTCGGCTGGGTGTCGCGGTAGTTGCCGATAACGGCGAGGTCGAATGCGTCGAACTGCCAGTCCAGGCGCGCCGTCAGGTTCCACACTTCAAGCTGGTTGTCGAAATCGGCATCGGTGTGCAGGTTACGCGAGCCTCGCTGCGACACGGTGGCGCCGTTGCGGTAGCCGAAATACGCCTGGGTCTGCGATCCTTCGCGCGTGCTGTACCAGTTGTCGAACTCCTCGGCGTAACCTGTGCTGGCAAAATGGAAGGCCGCGGCCTTGTCGTCCGCCTCGTAGTAGTCGCCGATCAGTGACAGGCTCGCGCGCTCATTGATATCCCAGCGAACGTGGCCGCGCAGTGAGAAATCCTGTTTGTCCTCGATGTCGTCGGTCGAGCCGTCGGGCCGGATCGCCTTGGTGAATCCGTCGCGCTGTTCCATCTGGAAGGCAATGCGCGCACCCAGGTTCGGGGTGATCGGCCCGCCGTAGGCTGCGTTGAGCTTGACCCGGTTCTCGTTGCCCAGGATGAGGCCGACGTTGCCCTCGGCCTCGTCGCCGGGCCCGCGGGTGGCGATGATGACGGCGCCGCCCGTGGCGTTGCGGCCGTACAGCGTGCCCTGCGGGCCGCGCAGGACTTCCACGCTCTGGACATCGAAGAAGGCCGGCCCGATGGCCGCTGGTCGCGACACATAAGCTCCGTCAATATAGGTGGCGGTAGAGCTGTCGGCGCCTGCGATGATGGTCGGCGTGCCGATACCGCGAACAAAAATGGAGGTATCGCCCTGGTAGGTGGCGATCTCCAGGCCGGGTGTGAGCAGGCTCAGGTCGGCTACGCTTTCAACCGAGAGTGTGGCCAGCCGGTCGCTGGAGTAGGCCGATACCGCCGCGCTGGTGTCCTGCAGGTTCGAAGCGCGTCGCGTGGCATAGACAGTGACTTCCTCGAGCAATCCGGAGGCCGCGCCGCCGGTTGCCTGGGCGTAGACGCCCCCGGTGGCGGTGAGCGTTGCAATGCAGAGAAGCGGAGCCGTCAGTGGTGCACAATTACCCAAGCGGTTCATAAGCGGTGTCCTGAAGTTATGATTATGGTGAGCGAAGCGTACAGCGTCTTTAGAAAACAATATCCAAAGGACACAATTATTGTCAAGACTCTTTAAGTGGCCCGCATGGGAGTGAGGTGCATATTTCTGAGCGTATATAAAATAATAAACCTAATGATAACCGTTATCATTTACATTTAGCGCGTGCTCGCGTATCGTCCCTGCCGTCTATCCATACAAGGCAGGGAGATATGCTCGTGAAAGACCAAAAAAATCCATCCAACCGGACCCCGATCGCGATGGGGCTGGGCCAGTCGGCCATCGGAGCGGGCGCGCTGATGCTCGCGTTCGCCGCCGCCACTGCGCAGGCCGCGCCTGGATCGCAGTGCCCTGAGGAGGGCGGCTGTGACGAGGCGCCTGCCTCAGCCGCTGGTAAAGCAGGCCCGGGTGCTATCGAGATCGTCGAAGTGTACGGGATGGCCAACGCGGATTACCGCGCGCGCCGCTCGGGCGACATGCGCCAGCTATCGGACCTGGCGACCACCCCGCAAACGATGAATATCCTGACCCAGACACAGATTCTCGATTCGGGTAAATCCGATCTCAAGGAAATCCTGAGCAGCCAGGCGGGCGTTACCCTCGGCACCGGCGAAAACGGTAACGCGTTCGGCGATCGCTATATCATCCGCGGGCACGAGGCGCGCAGCGATGTATTTGTCGACGGTGTGCGTGACCCCGGTATGACCACGCGCGAGAGTTTCGCCGCAGAACAGATTGAAATTACCAAGGGCCCCAGCTCTACCTTTGCCGGCCGTGGCTCTTCCGGCGGTGCGGTGAACACCATTACGAAGGCGGCTACTCCGTCGGAAGACTTCACCATCCTCGACGCCGGCATCGGCACCGATGATTACTACCGCATCACGCTGGACTCGAATTTCCAGCTCGGTAGCGATTCCGCACTGCGCATCAACGCGCTGACCGCGTCAGAGGATGCCCCGGACCGCAACGGTATCGAGCGCGAGCGCAACGGCTTCCTGTTGTCGGGGTACACGGGGCTGGGGAGTGACTGGAATGTAATTGGTGACATCTACTACCTCGAGGCGAGCGATGTGCCCGACCTGGGTTCGTATTTCGACCGCGATGTTCGCAAACCGATCGAGGATATACCGGTGTACGCGCAAGAGAGCGATCTTCTGGACACCGAAGCGATGTCGGCGACCTTGCGCCTGAATGGCCAGATCAACGCGGATTGGCGCGCGTCGCTGTCGCTGCGCTACGGTGAAACCGAGAACGATTACATCGCCACCGGCGTGAGGGGTTCGACCCGCGACGAAAGCGATCCATTCGCTCCTGGCGCACCGACGCTGTCGCTCAGTACACACCAGGGTTGGCAGGAGATCGACTACACCGTTGCGCAGGCCAACCTGTTCTGGGATACGCAGCTGTTTGAACGCGACAGCAAGTTCGTGTTCGGGATCGAGTACAGCGCGGAGAACGTCGACAACGGCGTGTTCGACATCGAGTCCACCGGCGCGACCAACTGTGTGGTGGGCGGACGGCGCGGTGCCAGTGAATCCTACTGCATTATCGATCCGCAGGGACTGCCGGTCAGTAATGCGCGCAACCTGCTGCAGCGGCAGGTGACCCGTGGCGATGTGGATGCGGCCTATAACATCGACACCCTGTCGGCCTATGTCATGAACACGACGAAACTGTCGGACCGCTGGGAACTGTTTCTCGGCCTGCGTCAGGACTGGTACGACTACAGCAACGATGTGGTGAGTCGCGGCGACGAACTGGCCTATGAGTTCGACGACTCGCTGACCAACGGTCACATCGGCCTGGTACATCACTTCACCGAGCACGGCAACGTGTACCTGACCTACAGCACCGCATCCAATATCAACGGCGGTGAATCTGATCTGGGCGCCAACTGTGGTTACGGCGGCCTCTGTGGTACGCCCGAGCAGGCGGCAGCGGCAGACCCGGAAAGCGTCGAAAACATTGAACTGGGCACCAAGTGGGAACTGTTTGACGAGCGCCTGCTGGCGACAGCAGCCGTCTTCCAGATTACCAAGGATGATGTGATGGAGAGTGTCGGCGATGCCTACAGCCAGCTCGGCACGCTCAATACCGGCAAGAACCGCGTCGAGGGTGTCGAGTTTTCACTGGCCGGTGCATTGACCGACACGCTCAGTGTTCAACTCAGCGCGGCGTTCATGGATTCTGAAGTCATGGATTCGGTGAATGCCGAGAACGAGGGGCTCAAGCTCAGCAACTTTGCCGACAGCAGCTTTTACGCCCTGTTGCGCTGGGAACCGAGTGAGCGCTTCGCCTTCGGCAGCGCCTACACCTACCAGAGCAAGATGTTCGGTGGTCAGCCCGATACGGCGGCCGGTTACGATGCCGAGACCGGTCAGTACAGTATCGAAGTGCCCAGCTACGGGGTGTTTGACGTATTCGCCAACTATCACCACTCGGACAACCTGAACGTTCGGCTCAACGTGAACAACGTCCTGAACGAGGAGTACTGGACGGCTGCATACCGCTCCGGCAGCTTCATGTACCTGGGCGACGCGCGCAGTGTGCGCTTGTCTGTCGTGTACGAGTTCTGAGTTGGGCATGCGAACTGTCGAGGTGATCCCATGGTCGTTGTAGATCAACTGTTGAGCGCGGAAGAGGTGGCCGGTATCCGTCAGTCTCTGGATGCGGTGCCCTGGCTCGACGGCGGTGGCACGGCCATGGGCATGGCGGCAGACGTCAAGCACAATGGTCAGGCTGATGCCGCGCACCCGCAGGTGCAGGCCCTCGTCAACCGTTTGCTGGGGCGTCTTGGAGAAAACTCCGTGTTTACCTCCGCGGCGCTTCCGCACCGTATTTTTCCCCCGTGTTTCAATCGGTATGCACAGGGGGAAACGTACGGGTATCACGTCGACGCAGCGATCATGCGCCTTCCGGGTACCGCCGACATATTACGCAGCGATGTGTCGACCACGATTTTTTTCAGCGACCCCGACGAGTACGACGGCGGCGAACTGGTGATTGCCACCGAGTTTGGTGAGCAGTCGGTCCGGCTGGCTGCGGGGAGCGCGGTGGTCTATCCGTCCGCCAGTCTGCACCGGGTAACGCCGGTGACGCGCGGTGTGCGTTACGCGGCGATCACCTGGATACAGAGTCTGGTGGCGTGTGCGCAGATGCGCGCGACACTGTTCCGCCTGGACCAGACGATCCAGTCCCTGGTCGCCACTGGCAGTGCCGATCGGGCGCAACTGGACGAGTTGCACTACGTGTACCACAACCTGGTGCGTGCTCACGCCCAGGTGTAACGCGGCTGCAATACGCCTGTCACACAGGCGTATGTAGCCGTCAGCAATTTTTACACCTGCGCCGAAAGGCGCGCTCTTTGCGGTTTGCCCCGTGCTGAAACACGGGGCTTTTTTATTTTCTGGTACAAATTTTGCGCGCTTTGTTCCGGTTGTCATAAACAGGAAGTAAATCATGCAGTTAACGTCCAAAATTATTGCCGGTGCGTGTGCATTTCTGATGTCCGCACTCGCCAGTGCCATGCCGATCATGGAGACCACCGACGCCGGTGAAACCCTTGCCGATGCAGTGCTCCTTCCCACGATCAATAACGGGTTGGTTGGCCAGATCGACAACGATGTCGACCTGTTCGGCTTCACCCTCGCCAGTGACCTTGAGTTGACCATCTCGGCCACCTCATCCGATTTCGATATGAACCTGGTGTTGTTCAACGGGCTGGGGCAGGGGCTTGCAGGGAATGATGACCTGGGTCGCAACGGCGGCTGTGATATCGGTGACAGATTTCTCGACAGCTGTCTCAATCTGTCCCTGGCGGCAGGCGACTACTTTGTTGCCATCGGTGCCAACAATGTGAACGCCTTCTCCGTCGGCAATAACGCGCTGATCGGCAATGACAGTGGCATTCTCGCTGCGCCCACGGCGGGCACGCTCGCATCCTTCACCCACGGTTCCGGCGGTGGCGAGTACCGCGTGACATTCGGCGTTCCGGTGCCCGCACCCGCGACTGTTGGGCTGGTCGTCCTGGCCCTGGCGGGAGTGCGCCTGACGCGCCGCTGATCGCTAGCCGCTGTTTACTGCAGCGGCACCGTGATCGGGAAACCCTCAAACTGGTCCGACCCGGCGGGTCGGGCTGCATCAAAATCCAGCCGGTACGCTTCAAAGCGCGCCTCACCCCGTGTCTTGTCCACCACAATGAGACCGTGGCCGGCGCCCTTCGCCGCCTGGACTTCAAACATACTGCCGCCTGCGTAGTCAGGCCGCGTCAGTGCATTGCCACCCGGCGGTAGCGGCGCAGGATTGGTCACGCCCAGCACGGTCAGCCGGTTCCCCATATCGTCGATATAGCGGCCTGTATACGGGCCGTTCAGCGGTCCATTGGCCGGTGGGCGTTCGGGCCACCAGGCCCTGGGGAAGCCTACTGCCGAGCCGGTCACCATGAACGCCAGCGGACCATCCTCCCAGGTGTCGATGCCCATGCGGGCGAGCATGCCCAGATGCTGGTCGCCGTGCACCATGATGGTGTCGCGCGGCAGGGCGCGCAGCGCGCGGTTGCGCGCAGACTGGGGCCAGCCGTTGGCGTCCATGTCGCGGTAAAAACGTTCCAGCTGGTTGCCGGTGTGGGTGTTGGCCTTGGCGAACATGGATTGCGACAGGAACCAGCGAGCGGATTTGTCCTGTGTTTGCGCTGCCCACCGGGTGAGAAACTCAAGCTGGCGTTCGCCCAGTAGCTGCGCACCGGGCACGTCCAGCGCGAGCAGCGGTTCGGGTGGGAAATTCGGTCGGCCGCGAGCGATTTGAGGCGGGCTTTTGAATTTGCGGTCTTCGATAATTGCGAAACTCATACCGGCGTAATCCAGCGCCGTAAAGTACACCTCGATACCGCGTTCGACCGGCGCCGGGTCGACCGGGTCCGGCAGGCTGCCGGTTTGCGTGCGCTGGACCATGTTGACCCATGCCGGTGCCATGGAATAGCCGCGACCGTTGTCCCCCCAGACGTTGCCCATGAACACGTCGTGGTCGTCGGGGATGATCACGCTGGGCCTGTCCCTGAGCAGTTCGCGCCATTCCAGTCCGAACAGGGTGTACTTGCCCAGGTAGGAAAGGCGAGCGCCCTCCAGCGGCTCGCGGATAACGCTGATGCGATCCATTTCCTCGTAGATCTGGTCGCCGGCAAAGAACAGCATGTCCGGGTCCTGCGTCTTCACGTTTTCCACCAGGGTGGTGTTCAGGAACAGGTCGCCGTGGTTGCAGTTGAAAACACCGAGGGTGAAGGTTTCGTCGTCCGCAGGATTGCGCCTGATGTGGCCGGCCCAGGTGGCCTCGCCGTCTGGCCCGGCATACAGCACCCGGTAGTCCATGGCGGTTTCGGCAAACACGTCGGGTATTTCGAACACAAAGGTGGAGGACAGTGGCTCCAGCGTCGCCGTCGCAACCGCCTGCCATTCGCCGTCGGTCTTCAACTGGAGCTGCGCGTCCCGGGCGTCGGTCGCCTCCAGCGGTACCATCTGGGCCAGTAGTTTCAGGGTGCCCGAGTCCTGGAGCGTGTACTGCGTCCACAGGATTGGCCCGATGCTGCGGTCGGGGTGGTCGACCAGTGCGGACCCTGAAAGCGAGAGGTCGCGGAAGCTCCAGGTCTTGTCGCGACCCTGGGCGACCAGGCTGACCGCGCCGCGCAGGGTTCCGGCGGGCAGCTCGCGCTCCAGGGTGAGGCGCTGGCCGTCGCTGCTGCGCGCCTCGACGCGCAGAGTGTCCTGGCGCTGTCCCAGCGCACCGCTGATATGCAGGGTGATGTCCGCGCCCCGGCCGATGCGCGCTTTGTCCACCGTGTTGTTGACCTGCAGGCGCCCCTGCGCGTTGACGCCGATGAACAGCGGATTCTCTGCCGGGTAGAGCCACACGTTCTGGGGGGAGGGCGTCTCGCTTTGCAGTCCCAGCCAGACGCCGCCGCGGCCGTGCGCCTCGCGCGATGCCTCGGTGAGGTGATCGCGCAGCGTGACTGTCAGTGTGAATTCACCCGAAGCGCCGATGTCCTGACGGGCGAAATACAGGCGCGACTGGAAGTTGCGCCAGGCACCGCCATAGCTTGCCGGTCGCGAGATCAGCACGTCGCCGGCGCGCGACCAGTCGTGCAACGGCATGGGCATGTAGTCGGCCCCGACCCAGCGGCGCGCATCGGACAGATCGATGACCGGTGGCTCGGAGTACTCGCCGGCGCTGCAACCGGCCATGAGCGTGGCAATAAGCAGGACTGTCAGGATTCTCGACATGGAAGACACCTCGCCGTTGGCGGAACGTGAACGATACCGATTTGTTGGCCCGGGGCAAGCTATACTGATTGCCGTTCACCTGACGGGAGTCAGCTATGAAAGCCGCACAATTACACATGGCCGGATCTGCGCTGCGCCTGGTGCATGTCGCCGTATTGCTGTTGATGCTGTCCCTGCTTGCCGGGTGTGGTGATCCTGTGGGCGCGCAGTGTGATTTCCAGGGCAGCGGCTTTACCGCCAGCGACAACTGCCGTTACCGCTGTCTTGAACACCGCACCATACACTGCCCCGATGGCACCGTTGTTCAGGGGCCAAAAATCTGCAGCGGGGCCACCCAGTGCGACCCGGGGGGCTGCCCGGATGACCAGGCGTGCTATCACGTGCGCGATGGCTTCAAGAAGCAGAGTTACTGCGTACCGACAACGCTGTGCGGTGAACTGGCGCCGGCGGCGCTCGCGCAATGGGAGCTGGATTCGAAACGGCTCTCGGACGCCATGGTGGAACAGTGGGAGCGCAAGCGTGAGCGCATGAAGAACAATCCGGCAACGGCGCCGGCGGTGGATCTGCCTCGCGAATAAGTGTTGTGCGGGGCGGTTACCGGGTTGCGGGACGCGCCCGCGCGAGGATGCGGTCGAGATTGTCCGCGAAGGCTTTCTTGTCGTTGGCGCTATAGGCAGCGGGACCGCCGGTGTTGACGCCGCTGGAGCGCATGCTGTCGAGGAAATCGCGCATGTTCAGGCGCGCGCCGATGTTCGCCTTCGTCAGCCGTTCACCGCGCGGGCTCAATACCTGGCCTTCTTTTTCTATTACCTCGGCGGCCAGCGGGATGTCTGCCGTGATCACCAGGTCGCCAGCCTCGATGCGTCGGACTATCTCGTCGTCGGCCACGTCAAACCCCGAGGCGACCTGCATTGTCCTGATAAAGGGCGAGCGCGGCGCGGACAATGCCTGGTTGGCCACCAGCGTCAACTGCGTTTCGGTGCGCGTGGCCGCGCGGTAGAGAATCTCCTTGACCACAACGGGGCAGGCATCTGCATCGACCCAGATTTTCAACGTGCGCTTACTCCTGTGATTGGCCAGCCGTACGGTGCATGATGGTATAGTGTTTGGACAGTAATAAGAACGGTGGGAAGGGGAAGCATGTCCGGTCTCGACAAGTCCAGGGCCGACGCCTATTGGCGGCGTAACCTGGCGCTGGTGTTCAAGTTATTCCTTATCTGGTTCATCGTCAGCTTTGGCTGCGGCATCCTCTTCGTGGATTTTTTGAACCAGTTCCGGGTGGGCGGTTACAAGCTCGGTTTCTGGTTCGCGCAGCAGGGTTCGATCTACGTCTTTGTGGTGCTCATTTTCTACTACACCCACAAGATGGGCCAGCTCGACCACGAGTTCGGCGTCGAGGAAGACTGAGGCCGCATCGTGGAACTGCAAACACTTTCCTACCTCGTGGTCGGCGCGTCCTTCGCGCTGTATATCGGTATTGCCATCTGGGCGCGGGCCGGTTCGACCGAGGATTTCTATATTGCCGGCGGCGGCGTCAACCCCGTGGCCAACGGCATGGCGACGGCCGCGGACTGGATGTCCGCCGCGTCCTTCATCTCGATGGCGGGCATGATCGCGTTCATGGGCTACGGCGGTTCGGTGTTCCTGATGGGCTGGACCGGTGGCTATGTCATCCTCGCATTGTTACTGGCGCCTTACCTGCGCAAGTACGGCAAGTTCACCGTGCCGGAGTTTATCGGTGATCGCTATTATTCGAAAACAGCGCGCGCGGTCGCGGTGCTGTGCCTGATCGTCTGTTCGGTCACTTACGTTATCGGGCAGATGAAAGGCATCGGCGTGGCGTTCTCACGCTTTCTCGAGGTGCGCTATGACACCGGCCTGCTGATCGGGATGGGGATCGTCTTCTTTTACGCGGTGCTGGGCGGGATGAAGGGCATCACCTACACGCAAATTGCGCAGTACTGTGTGCTGATCATGGCCTACACCATCCCCGCGATTTTTATCAGTCTGCAGCTCACGGCCAGTCCATTTCCGCAGATCGGCCTTGGCAGTACGCTGGTCGGCGAAGAGGTGTACCTGCTCGACCGGCTTGACCAGGTCGTGCGCGACCTGGGGTTTCACGAATACACCACCGACCTGCGTGGCAGTACGCTGAACATGTTTGCCTTTACCGCCTCGCTCATGATCG
>CAYGOX010000095.1:7765-11830 GCA_964351485.1 uncultured Halioglobus sp. | reverse complement strand
ACCTGCCCGTCCTGTCGCGGGCGCGGCAAGACCATCACAGACCCCTGCACCGAGTGCCACGGCCAGGGCCGTGTCGAGAAGGTCAAGACGCTGTCGGTTAAAGTGCCCCCGGGCGTCGATACCGGCGACAGGATTCGCCTGTCCGGCGAAGGCGAGGCGGGGCCCGAAGGTGGTCCTCCCGGCGACCTGTTTGTGCAGATGTCGGTCAAGCAGCACCCGATTTTTGAGCGCGACGGCAAGAACCTGTATTGCGAAGTGCCCATCACGTTTGCCGACGCGGCGCTGGGCGGAGAACTGGAAGTGCCGACGCTCGACGGCCGGGTGAAATTAAAGATTCCCGCGGAGACCCAGACGGGTAAACTGTTCCGCTTGCGCGGCAAAGGCGTCAAGCCCGTGCGTGGTGGCAGCGTCGGCGACCTGCTGTGCCGCGCGGTGGTGGAGACGCCGGTGAAGCTGAACAAGGAGCAGAAAGACCTGCTCGAACAGCTGCGCGAGAGCCTGGGGGAGGGCGGTACCACACAGTCGCCCCGCCAGACGAGCTGGTTCGAAGGCGTTAAGAACTTCTTCGACGACATGAAACTCTGACGACGGGCGGGAACCTGAGCCAATGGCCATTCGAGTAGGGATTACCGGCGCAGCCGGACGTATGGGGCGCACGCTGATCGAGGCGATAGCACTCACCGAGGGCAAGCTGGTCCTCACGGCCGCGCTGGAGCAACCCGACAGTAGCCTGCTGGGCGCCGATGCCGGCGAGCTGGTCGGGCAGGGAAAGAACGGTGTTGTCCTGGTCGGTGACCTGGGCGAGGTGGTTGGGGATATTGATGTCCTGATCGATTTCACCGTGCCGGCGGCCACACTGGCCAATCTCGATATCTGCGCCGGTGCCGGCGTGGCGATGGTGGTCGGGACCACGGGTTTCACGCCCGACGAGCAGGCGCGTATTGATGCGGCCGCGGCCAGTATCCCGATCTGCAAGGCTTCAAACTTCAGTACCGGCGTTAACGTCTGCTTCAAGCTGCTGGACATGGCGGCGCGGGTGTTCGGCGACGACGTCGACATCGAAGTCTATGAGGCACATCACCGCCACAAGATCGACGCGCCTTCCGGGACGGCCCTGAGTATGGGCCAGGTGGTTGCGGACGCGCTGGGGCGCGATCTTCAAAAGGTCGCCGTGTACGGTCGCCAGGGGCAGACCGGCGCCCGCGATCGCGAAACCATCGGCTTCGCCACAGTGCGCGCCGGCGACGTGGTGGGAGACCACACCGTCACCTTCGCCGCCGATGGCGAGCGCGTGGAAATTACCCACAAGGCCTCCAGTCGCATGTCGTTTGCCCGCGGGGCCGTGCGCGCTGCCGGCTGGCTGGTGGGGCAGGAGCCCCGGCTGTATGACATGCAGGACGTGCTGGGCCTGTAGCCGAACGTCCGCGACTGCGTTAAGAGCGTCAAGAGAGAAGAGAGAATCCGGTGTCCGATTACATAGTCAATATCGATGAAACCAACGCCGCCGCGCTGCTGATCGACGAGTCCCACCGTCGGCCGGTCGTGGTCGATTTCTGGGCAGACTGGTGTGAGCCCTGCAAGGTGCTGATGCCGCTATTGGAAAAGCTGGCCCACGAGTACCAGGGGGCGTTCCTGCTGGCGAAGGTGAACGCCGATGAGCAGCAGGGCATTACCCAGCAGTTTGGCGTGCGCAGCCTGCCCACCGTGATGGTGATCCAGAACGGCCAGCCCGTGGATGGGTTTGCCGGTGCACAGCCGGAAGCGCAGGTGCGCGAAATGCTGGGCAAGTACCTGCCCAAACCCTGGGATGCGCTGCTTATGCAGGCCAATGAGCTGATGACCCAGGGCGATTTCCAGGGTGCCGTGGTGCCGCTGCGCCAGGCCTGGGAAGAGTCGGGCAAGCAGCACGAGATCAGCATTGCCTACGCGCACGGCCTGATCGAGGCCTTGCGTCTGGATGAGGCCGAAGCGGTGCTCGACGGCATCCGCATGGCCGACCAGGACGCCGCCTACGAGAAGTTGCGAGCGCAGATCGACATCAAGCGCGAGGCCGCCAAAAGCCCCGAAATCGAGGCGCTGGAAGCGCAGCTGGCTACCGACCCGGACAACCTGGACGTGCGCCAGCAGCTGGGCGTGCAGTACACCGATTCCGGGCAGTTTCGCGAGGCCATGGAGCAGTTCATCACTGTGCTACGGAAGGAGCTGGATCACCAGAACGGTGCAACCAAGCGGCTGCTTCTCGATACGATTGCCAGCCTGGGCAAGGGCGACCCGCTCGCCGCGGAATACCAGCGCAAACTTTACAGCCTCCTTTACTAGTCCTTTGAAATCCCGAGGGTTTTTGGGGGTGCAGCTGGAGCGGCGGTCCCCCTGGACTGTCCCCTGCGGTCCATTTTTCTGTCGGCGCCGGAACTTGTGTTGCGTAGCGTGAATCGCTAAGGTACGTGCCCTCGAACGAAAAAACATACTCGAAAGTCAAATCAATCTGAGTGTCACGCGCCCTCGTAATTGACTGGGTAAGGTGACCTGTATGAGAGAGGTGTAACACGATGGATACGAGCTTTACCGAGCAAGACAATGCCTTTGCCCAGGAGGTCCGCGACTTTTTCGCACAGGCCTGGGACGACGATATCCAGGCGCGACTGGGCTCCGACGACAAGACGGTATTTCGCGCGGCGATGGTCGAGTGGCACAAGCGGCTCTACGAGAAGGGCTGGATCGCCCCGAACTGGCCCGTCGAGCACGGCGGTACCGGCTGGACCGATACCCAGGCGTTCATCTACGAGAGCGAGCGCGCATCCGCAGGCGTCATCGACGTGCTGCCCTTCGGCCTGAAGATGGTCGGCCCCGTTATCTACACTTTTGGCAACGACGAGCAGAAGGCGCGGTTCCTGCCGCGCATCCTGACCACCGAGGACTGGTGGTGTCAGGGCTACTCCGAGCCCGGCTCCGGGTCGGACCTGGCATCCCTCAAGACGCGAGCGGAAGTGGACGGTGACGATTACATCGTCAACGGCGCCAAGATCTGGACCACCTACGCGCAGTTTGCCGACTGGATCTTCTGCCTGGTGCGCACCAGCAGCGAGGGCAAGAAGCAGGAGGGCATCACCTTCCTGCTGATCGACATGAATTCGCCCGGCATCAAGGTGAACCCGATTCCGTCGATCGATAACAATCACAGCCTCAACGAGGTTGAGTTCAACAATGTACGGGTGCCCATGAGCAACCGCATTGGCGAGCAGGACCAGGGCTGGACTTACGCGAAGGCGCTGCTGGCGCACGAGCGCACATCTATCGCAGGTGTGGCCGATATCAAGCGCACCATGGCCCTGGTGCGCGAGTATGCGACCCGCGAAGTGAATGGCGGTAAGTCTCTGATGTCAGACCCGCTGTTCCAGCAGCGTTTCTCCGATGTTGAAATCGAGCTGATGGCGCTGGAATTTACCGAGCTTCGCGTTCTGGCCACGGTGTCAACTGGCGGCGCTCCCGGTGCGGAATCGTCCATGCTCAAGATCAAGGGCACAGAGCTGCAACAGGCTTCCCAGGCGCTGATGATGGACGTTGCCGGCTATTACCAGGGCCTGTTGCCGTCAGAGCTCGATCCGTCCGTGATCGGGCACGATTTTGGCAGCAAGGCACGCAAGGACTTCATGTACGGACGCGCCGCGACCATTTACGGCGGCTCCAACGAAGTCCAGAAGAACATCATCGCCAAGGCAGTGCTGGGCCTCTAGCGGCTCCCGCGTACGACAGGACAGGAAGGTACGAGTCATGAATTTTGATTTTTCTGAAGAGCAGATCATGCTGCGCGACAGCGTCGCCCGCTTCGTGCAGGACGACTACACATTTGATACCCGGCAGGCGATCGCCGCCTCCGAATCCGGCATGAGCGCCGAGAACTGGCAGACCTTCGCCGATCTGGGGTGGCTGTCCATCCCGTTTGCCGAAGAACACGGTGGTTTTGGCGGAGAAGCGGTCGACGTCATGCTGGTGATGGAAGAACTGGGCAAGGGTCTTGTTCTCGAGCCCTAGCTGGCGACAGTCATCCTGTTTGGCGGGTTGCTG
>CAYGOX010000095.1:2347-7755 GCA_964351485.1 uncultured Halioglobus sp. | reverse complement strand
CTACGACCCCGCCACCGGCGCTCCGCCGCCAGTCGCAGTGTCCACCACCGCACCCGTGCGTCGCGGCGACACCCGCTCGCGCCACCGTGACTCGTGAAGGAGGCTGACGTGACCACCACTGCCAGCGTGCAGGGCGATAACGTGGTGATCAACGGTGAGAAAGTCGTCGTATTCAACGGCGCCAACGCCGACCAATTGATTGTTTCGACCCGCACCAGCGGCGACCAGAGTGACGAGGCCGGAATCAGCCTCTTCCTGGTACCCGCGGATGCCGCCGGCGTGAGTGTTACGCCCTATCGCCTGATGGATGGGCAGGTGGTTGCCAATGTTGTGTTTAAAGACGTATCGGTTCCCGCCACCAACCGGGTCGGCGAGCCCGATGCCGGCTTTGCGCTGATGGACGAGGTCGTCATGCAGGCCAACGTTGCACTGGCTGCCGAGGCTCTGGGTATTATGGGTCAGTTGAATAGCAAGACCCTCGAGTACACCAAGACGCGCGAGCAGTTCGGTGTCGCGATCGGTAGCTTCCAGGCCCTGCAGCATCGCATGGTCGATACCTTTATGTGTTACGAGCAGGTGAAGTCGATGCTGTACCGCGCGGTCTGCGCGCTGACGGATGCCAAGGAAGATGCCCGCACCGCGATTCACGCGCTGAAGGTGATTCTCGACAAGCACGGTCGCCAGATTTTCGGTGAAGCTATTCAGCTGCACGGCGGCATGGGTTTGACCGACGAGCTGGATATCGGGCACTACGCTAAGCGCCTTATGATGATCAGCACGACCTTTGGCAACGGCCAGTACCACCAGGCGAAGTTCAACGAGCTGCGCTATAACTAACCCCCGTTCCGCACCCGGCCGGCGCGACTGCCGGCCACCACTGGAGACACGCTATGAAACTGGGCTTCCTGCTGGGCTACTCAGGTAAAGAAATCCATATCCCTATCGACCTCATCAAGCAGGCGGAGTCGATGGGATTCGACTCTGTCTGGACCGCCGAGGCCTACGGCAACGATGCAGTCACGGCGGCGTCCTGGGTGCTGGCGCAGACCGAAAAAATCCGCGTGGGCACCGCTATCATGCAGATGCCCGCCAGGACCCCCGCGATGTGTGCGATGACGGCGATGTCGCTGCACCAGCTGTCAGGCGGCCGGTTTATCGCGGGGCTGGGTGCCTCCGGTCCGCAGGTTGTGGAAGGCTGGCATGGCGTGCCCTACGGCAAGCCGGTAACCCGGACCAAGGAATACATCGAGATCATGCGCAAGATCATGGAGCGCGAGGGTCCGGTGGAGTTCCAGGGCAAGATGTACCAGCTCCCCAACAAGGGGGAGGGTACAACCGGTCTCGGCAAGCCGCTCAAGTCGATCCTGGCGGCCTGTCCCGACGTGCCGATCTACACTGCTTCGATCACACCGGCTGGCCTGCGCTGTGCCGGCGAGGTGGCCGATGGCGTCTTCCCGGTATGGATGGACCCCGAGAAGTACGACATCCTCGGTGAACACCTGGAGGAAGGGTTTGCCCGCGCCGGCAATGGCAAGAGCCTGGAAAACTTTGACGTGGCGCCGTTCGTCACTGTGGCCGCCAACGACGACCTCGACGCCGCCTTCGATTCGCTGCGCCCGTGGTTGGGCCTGTACATCGGCGGGATGGGCGCCAAGGGCAAGAACTTCTATCACGACTACGCCACACGCCTTGGCTACGGCGATGTCGCCACACGCATCCAGGACCTGTACCTGGACGGCAAGAAAGCTGAGGCAGAGGCCCTGGTGCCCAACGAACTGCTCGACGCTGTCGCCCTGGTTGGTCCCCACGATCGCATCCGCGAGCGCCTGAGCGTGTGGCGCGAGGCCGGCAAGCGCGGTGAAGTGGGCTCGATGCTGCTCGGCGCGAGTGATCCCGCAATTATGGAGCTGTTCGCCAAGGAACTGCTCTAGCGTTATCCCGGCGCGGGGCCTGCGGGCAACGCGCCACTCCCGCCCCATTCTGGTATTCTGCGGCCAGTTGGATCACTGCCTCGGCTGAGCTTTCGCATGGACATACAAGAGCGTTTCGCCCGTACCATTCTCAACGGCTTCGAGTCGTATTTCGCCGACTTCCAGAACATTACACTGGCAGGGCGCACCCAGTTCGAAAATGCCGACTGGCTCGGTATCCGCAGCGCGTCGATCGAGCGGATTGACCTCTACAAGGATAAGATCAATACCGTCAATCACTATGTCGAGCTTATCGCCGGCGAGCGCTTGCGCGACCGGAGTTTCTGGGTGGAGGCGCGGCAGATCTACGCCGACCTGATCGCAGGACACAACAACTTCGAAATCGCCGAGACCTTTTACAACTCGGTGTATTGTTCCACCTTCAAGCACCGCCTGATTCGCAACGAATACGCGTTCGTCGTCTCTCCTCACGGCGACATGCCCCCGGCGGATGTCAGCAAGGTCTACCGGACGTTCCGGCGCGACGGGAGTCTCTACGACCTGATCGATAGCGTGGTTGACGCGTACGCGTTCTCCATTCCCTACGAGGACCAGGCGCGGGATGTTGCCAATATCGTCGCGGCAATCGAAAACTATCCCGGCATGGCGTTCGGCGTGGACGATCCGGCGCTGGAGATGCAGGTGCTGGAGCATCATTTTTTCCGCAACAAGGGCGCCTACATCGTCGGAAGGTTTGTCTCCGGCGACGAGCAAATGCCGTTCGTACTGCCTATCCTGCACACCGAAACCGGTTCTGTGTACGTGGACACAATCCTGTTCGGGTCGGACCGGGTGAGTGTCGTGTTCAGTTTTACCCGAGCGTATTTCCTGGTCGATGCCAGCATTCCTTCGCAGTATGTCCTGTTTTTACAGCAGCTCATGCCGGCCAAGCCGATCTCGGAAATCTACAGCGCCATGGGGCATTACAAGCACGGCAAGACGTACTATCACCGCTGCGCGTTTCGCCACATGCAGAGCACCAATGACAAATTTATTATCGCGCCCGGTATCAAGGGTATGGTGATGTCGGTGTTCACACTGCCGTCCTACGATTTTGTGTTCAAGATCATCAAGGACAAGTTCACCCCGCCCAAGGATATGACGCGCGAACAGGTCAAGGCCAAGTACGCCCTGGTGAAACGCTGGGACAGGGCAGGGCGCATGGCCGATACGCAGGAATTCAACAACCTGGCCTTTGCGCGCGAGCGTTTTTCCGATGAACTGATGGAAGAACTGCGTGAGGTGGCTCCCTCGGTGATCGACGAACACGGCAAGGCGCTGATCATCAAGCACGTGTATGTTGAACGGCGCATGACACCGCTCAACCTGTTCCTGCGCAACGCCACCGACGATCAGGTGGTGGATGTTATGGACGAGTACGGGAACGCCATCAAGCAATTGGCCGCCGCGAATATTTTCCCCGGCGACATGCTGCTCAAGAACTTCGGTGTTACCCGTCACGGTCGCGTCGTGTTCTACGACTACGACGAAATCCAGCCGCTGACCGACTGCAACTTCCGCGAGATTCCCGAGCCGCGTAACGAGGCCGAAGAGATGGCCAGCACGCCGTGGTACTCCGTTGGCCCCAATGACATTTTTCCCGAAGAGTTTTCGCTGTTTTTCTCGGGCAACCAGCGCGCACGCAAGGTGTTTGACCAACAACACAGCGATATCTACAAGGCCTCGTTCTGGCGAGGACTCCAGGACCAGATTCACAGTGGTCACGTGGAAGACTTTTTCCCCTATCGGCGCGAGTTGCGGTTCAGTCGCACGCCGCCAGTGCGAGAGGAGAGCGCCTGATGGCGACGATTTACCTGATTCGGCACGGTCAGGCTTCCTTCGGGGCAGACAACTACGACGAACTGTCAGAGCGGGGGCGCCGCCAGGCGACCGTCACCGGAGAGTACCTGCGTGACTGCGGCATTGAGCTCGATGCCGCGTACAGTGGCGATCTCTGGCGCCAGCGTGAAACCGCGTCACTGGTACTGGCGAGCCAGCAGGACGAGGTGCCGCACCACATCGACGCGCGTTTCAACGAGATCCAGAACGACGAACAGATCCGGCACCTGCTCCCGGAGGTGGTCAAAGTGAATCCTGCCATCCAGGCATTGGTCGACAAGGGTTTGAAGGAGAGCAAGGATTACCAGAAGGTCATCGACGCTGTGTTCAATTACTGGGTGTCAGACGCCTGCAATGAGCCGGCGATACAGAGTTGGGCTGACTACTCTTCGGCGGCGCAGCAGGCCCTGCAGGACGTGATGGCCGCGCAGGGGGCCGGCAAGACAGTGGGTATCTTTACCTCGGGCGGCACTCTGGCGACCCTGGTTGCACACGTGCTTGGACTGCCCGGTGAGGGTACTTACCAGCTCTACGAACCGGTTGTGAACTGCTCTGTAACACAGTTCTTCTACAATCGCTCCAAGGTGTCACTGTCCTACTACAACGACAGCTCGTTTCTGCGCGTGCTGGGCCAGCAGCGCGACGAATCGTTGATTACGTACCGTTGATCAAGGTGGTGCGCGTTTCGTGAAACTCTACCTGGTGCGTCACGGTGAGGCGGCGGCCTCCTGGGGTCAGGACCCTGATCCAGGCCTGAGCGATACCGGCCTGGAGCAGGCGCGGAGAGTGGCCCGTGCGCTTCTGCCGGCGCTGCCGGGCGATTCCGCGTTGCTGTCCAGCCCGTTGGCCAGGGCGCGCCAGACGTCTGAGCCACTCGCCGATGAGCTCCAGAGCGTGGTCAGTATTGACCCGGTATTCAGGGAGATTCCCGCACCCGTGCCCTTGTCCGAGCGGCAGGGTTGGCTGCAACGGTTCATGACCCAGCACTGGCACGAGCAGTCGGCTGAACTGCTCAATTGGCGTTCCGCAGTGCTCGAACGTTTGGTACAGATGCAGGGGCCAACGGTGATATTTACTCACTTCCTGGTGATCAATGCGGTAGTGGGCAGTGTTACCGGTCGCGCCGAGACGTTGTGCTGCTGGCCGGCCAACGGATCGATTACCGAGCTGACGCTGGAGTCTGGACAGCTCAGTCTGACGTCACTCGGCGAACAGATGCAGACGCACGTTAACTAGCTATTTTTTCCGCACCCTTATCAGCGCTTCCTGCGCCGTCGATGCCACCAGGATGCCGTCGCGCGTAAAAAAGCTGCCACGGCTGAAGCCGCGGCCCGCGCTGGCGCTGGGACTGTCCATTACATAGAGCAGGTGTTCGTCGGCCTTGAACGGGCGGTGGAACCAGATAGCGTGATCCAGGCTCGCCGACTGGAGATCGGGACTGATACCGCTATAGGGGTGTGGCAACAAAGCGGCGCCCAGCAGAGCGAAATCTGACATAAAGGCCAGCAGCGTCTGGTGCCGGCCGATGTCGCCGCCAACTTCGCCCAGCGCGCGAAACCAGATCTGCTGTTCCGGCTCGGTGGGTGTCGGGTCGAGATA
>CAYGOX010000095.1:0-2337 GCA_964351485.1 uncultured Halioglobus sp. | reverse complement strand
CGCCGCTTGACCGGCTTGCGCTCGATAGGATGACCCGGCGGGGGCGGGACGCGTCCGGGGTTTTCCTCGGCCAGGCGAGTCCAGAATGCCTTGTCTGATTCCAGCTCCTCGGGTGGGGGGACTTCGGGTGCGCTGGCCTGGTGCTCCAACCCTTCTTCTACAACCTGGTAGGAGATAGTCGTGTTGAAGATGGGCTCACCGTCCTGCTTGGCAATCACAAGGCGTGTGGCAAAACTTTTGCCATCGCGCAGTGGCTGCACCTCGTAGACGATCTGTTTTTCGGGGTTGCCGGGCCGCATGAAATAGGCGTGCATGGAATGCGCCAGGCGTTCAGGCTCGACCGTTCGGTTGGCCGCGCTGAGCGATTGCGCCAGCACCTGGCCGCCGAAAATGCGCGGCGGCTTTTTCGGGCTTTTGCCGATGAACAGGTATTTGTCCATCTGCTCCACTTCGAGAAACCGAATAAGTTTATCTAGATCTTTTTGCACACCGTTACTCCATACAACTGGGTGTCAGATAATCCCCGGTGCCACTGTGGGGCGGCCGGAGAGGCGGGTCAGGCGGTTTTTGCGCGCGGCTCCAGGCCATTGAAGAAAACATCGAAATAGTCGAGCGCAGCGACATCGATGTCGTCGACCTTGCGCCACAGCTTCAGGTCCATGGCTGCGTTGACTGCTCCGGTTATCAGGTTTTGCGCGATGAACGTATCGACCGGTTTAACGCTGCCATCCTCGATCCCCTCCTGCAGGAATTGCCCGAACATCTGGTTGCCTTGTTCCGTGCGCTTGAGAATGGGCTTGCGCTTGTCGATGGGCAGGGCGGTGATGGAGGTATAGCGGATCAGCGGGCCCTCGGAAGAATTCTGGAAATAAAAAGTTTGCCTGCAGGTAAGCTCCGCTTTCTGGAAGCCGGTGCACTGCATCTGCGATGTCTTGTCGTGAATCTGCTCCCTGATATCCAGAGAGCGGTTGTAGCAGTGTATGAGCAGGTCTTCCTTGTTCTTGATGTGGTAGTAGAACGCGCCCTTGGAAACGTTGAGGTGTTCCGCAATTTCATCCAGCGATGTTCCGTTGAAGCCCTGCTTGTTGAAAAACCAGGTGCCGGCCTTGAAGAATGCTTCCTGCTTCAGCCGGTTGCGCTCCTGGCGATTGAACCCCTGCAGGTCCATGCCGCGCTCGGTTTCGTGCGACCATTGCGCGGGGACGTAGTCGCCCTCACCGGCATAGATGCCCTGGGCGAGGATGCGCCAGGCTTTGCGACCTGCATCCAGCACCTCTTCCCGTGGCAGGCTTTGCAGCCATGAGAACGCCCAGTCCACTGAGCCCAGCATCGCACGGGTGACAGCGGTCGGTTCGCAGGGCCGGATCGTCTTGTCAGCGACGCCCGCCCGGATGTAGCTGCGCAGCCGCTGGAACATGGCGATATAGCGTTGTTCGACTTCCTGGCGGTGCGGTTCCTTGAGAGCGGCGATTTCCAGCAGGGCGGCGATGCAGGGCGCACGGCCCTCCTGGGTGGCGACCCAATCCTGGAAATGCAGCAGGAAAAAGGCGGAGGCCCGCTCCAGTGCGCTCTGGTGGCGCGATTCGACCAGGTCCAGGTTGCGGTGGTGGTGGTCCAGTGCGGCCATGTAGCACTGGTAGATGAGCTCTTCCTTTGTACGAACGTAGTAGTAGAGGCTGGTCTTGGTCAGGCCCAGGCTTTCGGCGATGTCCTTGAGGGTGGTGGCCCTTGAGCCCTTGGAATTGAAGAGCCTGGCCGCCTGGGACAGGATCGCCATTCGCTTGGCGTCATGTTGCGCCGTGCGATTGAAGGGCGAGTCTGTGCTGTTGCTCGGTGGGCTACTGGCCATGCCTTGAGAATTCCTTCCCGGGAAGCGAACTACCTACTTAAAATTCTAAGATTCCAACTTTAAGTATTTTTTTTGTCGCTGTCCACCAGCGAGATGGCGCCGGTTCACGCGAGCGCTTCAGCGGATGCTCACATCGAGCCATTTCCGGGATCGGTAGCGGCGGTAGAGGAGGGTGGCCTTGATGGCGTAGTCCAGGAGCATGACGCTGAAAATCCAGTAGACCGACAGGCCGAGGGCCAGCACGATCAGAGCGGGTGCGAGTCGGCCGAAAATTATGCCGCAGAATGTGGCAATCAGCGGAAAGCGGGTGTCGCCGGCACCTCTGAGTGCGCCGCCGATGGCAAATTCACAGGCCATGAGTGGTTGCGCAATCGATATCATGTAAATGAAGACGACCGTGAGGTGGATAACCTCGGGATCGTCAATCATGAAATGGGCAAGGGGTTCCGCCGCCCAGGCCAACAGCAATGACAGCGTAATCATTGCCG
>CAYGOX010000094.1:0-11857 GCA_964351485.1 uncultured Halioglobus sp. | reverse complement strand
TGCCCAACAGGGGAATCTTGCCGGCAAACCGCTCGATCACCGCCATCGAGATACCCGCCTCGGTCGGCGTACAGGGTCCGGGCGAAATGACAATACGCTCGGGCGCCAGGGCGGCAACCTCGTCCACCGAAATCTCGTCGTTACGCACGACCTTGACCTGTGCACCCAGTTCCGCGAGGTACTGGACCACGTTGTAGGTGAAGGAATCGTAGTTGTCGATCATCAGCATCATGGCTGGCAGGATCTCGTTAAAGCGCGGCAGAGCCGCCGGTAAAACCGTTTCGCATTTTCGCCAATTTCCGCCGTGAGTGAAAGGCAAATCACCCAGGGCCCCTCCCGGCGAGCACACCGGTCCTTGCTGTAAAAGCCGTCATATTGTGTTTAGACTACCGCAAAATCACCGCATTCCTGCGCACACATCCAGCCTTTTGGAGCCCCGTTGAGCACGCACCCTGTCCGGGCCATGACCCTCTTCCTCATCGCGACTCTCGCCGCGACTCTCACCGCGTTCTCCCCGCTCGCAGCCGCAGCCGACTGGCAGCGCCACTGGGCAATACCCCCGGGCTTCACGCTTGAGGTGGACGCCAGCGGGTTTATCTTGCCCGTTTCCATCGCCATGGTGCCCGAACCCGGTTCCGCACCCGACGACCCGGCCTACTACGTCGCCGAGTTGGGCGGGCGCATTCTGGTGGTGCGCAACGATCGCCGCGTCGAGGTGTTCGCCGACGACTTCTTCACGCTGGAAGTCGACGCGCAAATGCCCGAACTGGCCGGGGTTATCGGCCTGACCGGGCTGTGCCTGGATGCGGCAACCGGTTACCTGTTCGCCGCCTACGTTCACGACACCGCACAGGGCCGATTCAACGGTGTCACCCGCTTCAGCACACAGCCGCGCCGTTTTTCACTGCGCCCTGACGCGACACTACCGATTCACCAGCCCTTCACGCTGGGCGACTCGCAATTCACCCGCTTTCCTTTCGGACACCAGGCCGGGCAGTGCCAGGTCATCGGGAACACCCTGTATATCGGTATCGGCGATGGCGAACTCACCCATCGACCGCGCTCCGACCAATCGAGTTTCGGCAAACTCCTGCACATGACGCTCGACGGTCTCCCGGTGAACGGCACACCGGCATCGCAAGCCGGCGTCGCCGACTTCATCTTTGCCAGCGGTCTGCGCAACCCCTTCGGGCAGACCCGCGTCGGCGAACATATCGTCGTCGCCGACAACGGGCCGGGCGTGGATCGCGTCCTGCAGGTACGCAAAGGTCGCGACTACCTGTACGACGGCAGCGATGCCAGTATCGCCACCAACGCGATGGCGGTTCTCTCGCCGGCCCGCGGCACCGCACACATTGCCTATATCGGTCAGCCGCCTGCAGCACTGCCGCTACCCGCAGAAAGTCTGCTGGTCGTCATCTCCGGCGTACCGGAAGTATTCAGCGACGACGAGCGGCCCGAAATATCACTCATCGAAATCGAGCCCGATTCCTTGCACGTCAAGGCGCGTCCACGCAGCCTGGTTCGCTACACCGGCAATACGCTGCAGGTATTGTCCGCACTCGCACCGGCAGACGATGGGCTGTACTTTGCCCCCGTCTACTCAGAACAAGGCACCGCCGCGCCGGGCAACGTGTACCGCCTGCGGCGCGCCGCCGAAGGTGAGCAGCCCTATCCCAACATCGTCGGGCTCTACCGCAACCCCAAAGCCATCCTGCGCGACAACGGCTGCCGCGGTTGTCACACCATCAACGGCAAGGGCGGCAATATCGGCCCGGCACTGGATCGCCAGTCGCTGCTCGCGCGCAACCTTGACCGCGTGAACTCACCGGCCTTTGAAACCCTGCTGCGCGAGATGAACACCGCTTCCGCTGACCCGACGGCCATCGCCGCGCGCGAACGCATTCTCGCAGCGCAGGGGCAGCAGCGATTGACGACGTGGCTCACCGAAAAAATTCTCGACCCGACAATCGACAACGACCACTCGATCATGCCGCTGCTGAACATCTCGCCGACCGAGTCAAAATCGGTGGTGCGTTTCCTGCTGCGGCCGCGCAAGGGAGCGCCCGCGCGCTAGGCCTCGGAGCCGTCCTCGCCAGGTGCCTGCAGCACCATCGCCGCCGCGCGAAACATCGCTCGGGCCTTGTTGTGCGTCTCTTTCCACTCCAGCCGAGGAATGGAATCGGCAACGACACCGCCACCTGCCTGCACGTAAAGCGTCTCGTCCTTGATGACAGCGGTGCGAATGGCGATAGCCGTATCCATGTCGCCGGCCCAGGAGATGTAGCCCACCGCACCGCCGTAGACACCGCGCTTGACCGCCTCCAGTCCGTCGATGATTTCCACCGCCCGAATTTTCGGCGCGCCGCTGAGCGTACCCGCCGGTAGCGTGGCGCGCAGAACATCGATAGCGGACTTGTCCGGCGTTATCTGTCCGGTGACGTTGGAAACAATGTGCATGACATGCGAATAGCGCTCAACCACCATCTTGTCCGTCAACTCGACGCTGCCGGTTTGCGCAATGCGCCCGACATCGTTGCGCCCGAGATCGATCAGCATAAGGTGCTCCGCAATTTCCTTGGGATCGGCGAGCAATTCGGCCTCAAGCGCCTCGTCTTCCTGTGGCGTGTGTCCACGTCGCCGGGTGCCGGCGATGGGCCGTACCGTCACCTCGCCTTTTTCAAGGCGCGCGAGAATTTCGGGCGAGGAACCGACAATGTGGAAATCCTCCAGATCGAGGTAGTACATATACGGCGAGGGATTGAGATTGCGCAGCGCACGGTAGAGGTTCAGCGGCGGGGCTGCAAAGGGAATGCTCATACGCTGAGAGGGCACCACCTGCATCACGTCGCCGGCCAGAACGTACTCCTTGACCTTCTCTACCCCCGCTTCGTAATCCGCCTGCGAGAAATCCGACGTCGACTGCTGCTCGAGCGCGTCACTGTCGGCCGCGCCCAGGTTGACGTCAGGCAGCGGCGGCATCGGCTCGCGCAGTTTTTGCACCAGCGCATCGAGCCGTGCCCGAGCGCGCTCAAGCGCGTTCTCCTGCGCCGGGTCTGCGTTAACCACCAGCCGGATCGTCCCGGAGAGGTTGTCAAATACCAGCACCTCTTCGGACAACATGAGCAGGATGTCCGGCGTACCGAGTTTGTCAGGCGGCATCCCGGCGCGCAGTCGCGGCTCGACGTAACGCACCGTGTCGTAACCGAAGTAACCCACCAGGCCACCGTGGAAGACCGGCAGGTCTTCGGCCGGTGCCGCGTTGAACCTGGCCTGGAATGACTCGGCGAACGCCAGCGGATCCTCGACTTCACACTGCTCGACCACCACACCGCCGCTCACCACCTCGACGCGATACCCGTAGACCCTAAGCAAGGTTTCGCAGGGCAATCCGATGATGGAGTAACGGCCCCATTTTTCACCGCCCTGCACCGACTCGAAGAAGAAGGAGTACGGGCCCTCGGCCAGTTTGCGATAGGCGCTGATGGGAGTCTCGAGATCCGCCAGTACTTCGCGACTGACGGGAATACGGTTATAGCCTGCCCCGGCTAGGGCAGCAAAATCCTGGTCGTTCATGGGAATTCCTCGGAGTGTGTTGTTGCGTAAAAAAAGGTCGAGCGAACTGCCTGGCTACCATCGCCAGCAGGTGACCTCGGGCATGAGCAGTTGCTCGATGCTGTTACGCAGTGCTGTAGACACAGCCAACTCCAAGTGGATTGATGGGCACATTCTACACGGACTCAGCGTGCAGACAAGGCAGTTTTCACAACCAGACGATTGCGCGTTCCTACAGGTTTTCTAGAGAGTCGTCAGCGCAGCCCGCATCTTCTCGATAACCTGCGCGTAGTCGGGCTGGTTGAAGATGGCTGATCCTGCCACGAAGGTGTCGGCGCCCGCCGCGGCTATCTCGGCGATGTTGTCCGGGGTGACGCCGCCGTCGATTTCCAGGCGAATGGCATAACCCGAATCGTCGATGATCTTGCGCGCCTCGCGCAGCTTGTCGAGAGTGGCGGGGATAAACGACTGCCCGCCAAAGCCGGGATTGACCGACATCAACAACACCATGTCGACCTTGTCCAGCACGTAGCGCAGGGCATCGAGCCCCATGTGCGGATTGAACACCAGACCCGATTTACAACCCGCATCGCGAATCATCTGCAGCGAGCGGTCGACGTGCGTGGAGGCGTCCGGGTGAAAGGTGATGTAACTGGCGCCGGCCTTGGCGAAATCGCCGATCAACTGGTCGACGGGGCTCACCATGAGATGGACGTCGATATCCGCGGTCACACCGTGGTTGCGCAGCGCACTGCAGACCATGGGACCGATGGTGAGATTGGGCACGTAGTGATTGTCCATCACGTCGAAGTGCACGATATCGGCGCCGGCGGCCAGGACGGCGTCGACCTCCTCGCCCAGGCGCGCAAAATCCGCCGACAGGATGGACGGTGCTATCAGGTAATCGGACATGAGGAACTCCCGGTCGGTGAAGCGCGTAGTCTACCGCCTATCGCGCCGCGGCACACGCGCTAAGCGCCTGAGACGCGCGCATTCAGCGCCTCCAGGCGCTCCGGCGTGCCGACATCCTCCCACTGCCCGTCGTGGAACAGGCCGCCGAGTACGCCACGGCCGATGGCGCCATCCAGCAGCGGCCGCAGCGGCAATTTCCCGGGCGCGACACCGTCGAAAAGCGCGCGCGTGTAGATGCCGACACCGGCATAGGTCACGCCGGTCTCACCGGCTGCCAGAGCGTGCACCCGCCCGTGGGCGTCCAGCAGGAAGTCGCCCGCGGGATGCTGCGGCGGGTTGGCAACGAAAACAAGCGTCGCCACATCGGAAGGCGCGCACTCGTGCCGACGCAGCGTGGCGAACGGCGCATCCATCCAGATGTCACCGTTGACGACCAGGAACGGGGCCTCACCCAGCAGCGGGAGCGCCTGCTGGATACCGCCGGCAGTTTCCAGCGGCTCGTCCTCGGGTGAAAACGCAATATCGACGCCCCACCGGCTGCCGTTCCCACAGAACGCGAGAATCTGCTCCTGCAGGTGAGAGACATTGATCACCAGTTCGGTGAAGCCGGCGTCGCGCAGCCGCAGGATGTGATGTTCCAGCAGCGGTTTGCCGGCGACGCTCAGCAGCGGCTTGGGCGTATGGTCGGTCAGCGGCCGCATGCGCTCGCCCACTCCCGCGGCGAGAATCATCGCTTTCACCGAAAGCTCCACTCCTGCTCGGTGATCACCGGCAACAGCTGCCGACGGAACCAGTCCTGGAAAGCCGCCAGCGCTTCGTGGTCGGCCGCGTGCGCACGCAGCACTTCCTGTACATAACGCAGCACCAGCGGGAGGTCATTCAGATAGCCCGCCTTGCTGTCGCGCAAGTTGAGCCTTGCAAAATTGCCCAGTACTTTCAGGTGCCGCTGCAGCCCCATGAGATCGAACCAGCGCAGGAACTGCGCCTGTTCCACATCGGCGAGCAGCCCCTGCTCCCGATACATCCGGTAGCCATCGACCGCCCAGTCCACCACGCTTTCCGGGGGCCAGCGGATGTAGCAGTCCCGCAGGAGCGACACCAGGTCATAGGTGACAGGGCCGGCCACGGCATCCTGGAAATCGATCACCGCCAGTTCACCGCTGTCGGCCAGCATCAGGTTGCGGCTGTGAAAATCGCGGTGCACCAACACGCGCGGCTGCTCCAGTGCGGTCTCGACGAGGTGACGACACAGGGCGTCGATAATGGCCTGTTCATCGTCGGCGACCGTGTAATCCAACAGCCCCTCGACGAACCAGGTCTGAAAACGGCCCAGTTCCTCGCCCAGCAGCGCGGCGTCGTACACCGGCAGGTCGGGCGAATCGAGCGGCGCAGTGGCCAGGCGCGCCAGTACTGCCATGGCCTGTTCGTAATACCCCTTGGCGGTGTCCTTGCTGAGCAGGCCCAGCAACACCTCGTCACCCAGGTCCTCCAGCAACCAGTAGCCCTGCCCCAGGTCTACCCCGTGCACCTGCGGCACCCGTACCCGGGCATCCTCCAGGCGCTGGCGCATGGCCAGGAACGCCTCGTTCTTCTCGGTAGCGGGCGGCGCATAGGCCACGATATACCGCAGTGACTCCGATTTCAGGCGGAAATACTTGCGGCTGCTCGCATCACCGGCCACCGCCCGCAGACGCGGCCTGGGGTGAACCTCCTCCCAGCCCAGCTCGGCCAGTGCCCAACTCTCGAGCGCTTCGATATCAGAACGCGACGTCAATGTCTTCTCCGCGGGGCCATGCCCCGTTTTTCCTCCACGATTTGCCGGACAACGGCCAAGCGATGCATTAGAATCTGCGGCTGATTTCGCAACGACACACCGCACTGCATGACTTTTCGCCCCGCCGGACGCTCCCCCGCCGCTGCGCTGATGCGCAGTCTGACCGGTGGCGCCGCATTGTCCCTGCTTTTACACGGCTACGCCACTGCGCAGGATACCAAGCCGGAGCCCTGCGCGGCTATCGATGGCGACGAGATTACCGCCTGCGTGCCCGAGGACGAGCGCCCGCGCCGTCGCTTCGACTGGGCACCGGCCGACGAGGTCCCCGAGAGCGCACGTGACCGGCGCTGCCTGAACTGCGGCGGCAGCTACGTCGACCCCCTCGCCGCGCAGAACAAGGACACCCCACCGGAAGAATCCGAATTCAGGGCGCGCGCCGAACGGTCGCAGCTCCGTGAGGGTGAGGTGACGCTATCCGGCGGCACGGTCGCCTCGCAGGGGTATCGGCGGATGCGCGGCGACGAGGTCGTCGTCGACCGCATCGAGGAGACGGTGATCATCAGCGGCAACGTCACCCTGCGCGAACCCGGCGTCATGCTCTCGGGTACACGCGCCGAGGTCGATTCCAAGACTGGCGAGGCCAACCTGACCAACGGCGAGTTCGTCTTTCACCGCGAGCACATGCACGGGACGGCTGACCTGCTCGAACGCGACAGCGACGGCAAGATTTTCCTGCACGACAGCAAGGTCAGCTTCTGCGCGCCCGAGGACGACGACTGGGCCGTGTACGCCGACCAGCTCGATATCGACCTCGAGGAGGGCCTGGGCACCGCGCACGACGCGCGCATCGAACTGGGCGGCGTGCCGCTGTTCTATACCCCCTGGCTGCGCTTTCCGCTGGACGATCGGCGCCGCACCGGCTTTCTGTGGCCCGATTTCGGCAACGACAGCACCGGCGGCCTGGACATCACCACGCCGGTCTATTTCAACCTGGCCCCCAACTACGATGCGCTGTACTCGCCGCGCCTGATCGAGAAACGCGGCCTCAGCCACGCCCTGGAGCTGCGCTACCTGAGCCCGGTCACCGGCAACTGGCAGGTCGGCGGCGCCTACATGGATACCGACGACCAGTACGAGAACGACCTCGAACCGGGCAAGAGCACCGACCGCTGGCTCGGCGTCGTCCAGCAGGAAGCGCTCTGGAACGCCCGCTGGCGCTCCCGGATCGACTATTCCAAGGCCAGCGATGTCGATTACATCAAGGATCTGGACACCTCCAATCTCGACAGCCAGCGCCGCACCGCGCTGCTGCAGCTCGCATCACTGGATTTCCTCGGCGACCGCTGGGCACTGAACCTGCAGGCACAACAGTTCCAGTCGCTCGCCGACGACATCATCAACGACTACAAGAAGCTGCCACAATTCACCGCACAATACCGGAACTCACTCACGCCCTTCGCGGTCGAACCGGTATTCCTGGCGCAGTACTCGAACTTTGATACCGACGAGGACAGGGTGACCGGACAGCGCCTCTACGGCGAGGCCGGTATCACCTACCCCATGGTCTGGCCCTACGCATTCGCCCAGCCCACCGTGAAATACCGCTACCTGAACTACGAACTGGATGACATCGGCAACCTGCCCAACGACAACCCCTCCGCCGGTTCCGCCGTGGCCAACCTCGACGCGGGGCTGTTTTTTGAGCGCCCCACCTCGCTGTTCTCGGGTCGCACCATGACCCAGACACTGGAACCGCGCCTGTACTATCTTTACAGCGAGTACGAGGACCAGAGCGATTTGCCCGATTTCGACAGCGCGGAGCTGACCTTCACCTACAGCCAGCTCTTTCGCGATACGCGGTTTTCCGGGCGCGACCGGCTCGACGACGCCAACCAGCTCGCCATCGGCCTGACCACGCGCTTTATCGACGATGAAACCGGCAAGAGCCTGCTCGACGCCAGCATCGGCCAGATCTACTATTTCCGCGACCGCGAGGTACGCCTGGGCGCCAACAGCGATCCGCTGGACGACACCGGCTCAGAACTGGCCGGCGAGCTGACATTCACGCCGAACGACAACCTGGACCTTCGCACCAGCCTGATCTACGACCCGTTCAGCAAGAAGATGAATTCCGGGTTTTTCCTGAGCAGCTACAAGCACGATAACGGCGGCCTGTTTAATCTCAGCTATTCCTTCCGCCGGCCCCTGACCACAACAGCGCTGCGCCAGACACAGACCGAGCAGGTCAGTGCCTCTGCCTACTGGCCGATCAATAACCGATGGAGCTTTTTCGCCGCGGTGAACTACTCGCTGGAAGCGAGCAAGAGCGTGGAGGACATGGCCGGCGTGGAATACGATACCTGCTGCTGGACCGTGCGCCTGCTGCACCTGCGCTACCTGAACAACGTGTCGGGCCAGTTGACCGACTTTACCGATCCCGACCTTGTGCGGGAGAACACCACGCAATTCCAAATCGTCCTCAAAGGCATGGGTGGCTACGGCGACCGCATTACGCAGATCATGGAGGACTTGATCCGGGGGTTTGAAGAACGCGATGACTAGACCAATCCTGCGCGGCCTGACACTGGCCGCCCTGCTGCTATACACCACACTGGGCAGCGTGGCGCCGCTCCAGGCGGCCACCCAGGTGCTCGACCAGGTCGTCGCCATCGTCGACGACGACGTGATCATGGCCAGCGAACTGCGCGAACGCGTGGCGGCGGTGACCCGCAACCTGCAGTCGCGCGGCGTGGAGATGCCACCCGAGGACACACTGATCCGCGAGACTCTCGATCGCCTCATCCTCGAAAGCATTCAGCTGCAGAAGGGAACGCGCGTCGGCGTGCGTATTTCAGACGCACAACTGAACGCGGCGATCGGGCGCATTGCCGCCCAGAACGGTATGAACCTGGAACAGTTCAGACAGGCACTGGAGAGCGAGGGGCAATCGTACAACGCGATGCGCGAACAGGTGCGCAAGGAGATGATCATCCAGCGCGTCCAGGGCGGCAACGTCAGCCAGCGTATCCAGATCACCGATCAGGAGGTCGACAACTTCATCGCCACGCCCGAAGGCAAAAAACTTACCCAGCCCGAATATTTCATCCAGCATGCGCTGCTGCCCCTCTCGCCCGGTGCCAGCGCAGCTGAAGCACGCGCCGCCGAGGCACACATGAACAAACTGCTGCGCCGCATCCGCGCCGGTGAAGCGTTCGACAAGGTAGTCAGCACCAGCCCCCTGCCCTACGCCCTGACCGGCGGCGACCTGGGCTGGCGCAACCTGGAGGATCTGCCCTCGCTGTTCAGCGACATCGCGCCGCAACTGCCCGAGGGCGAAACCGCCGACCCGATCCGCTCCGACAGCGGCATTCACCTGGTGCACATGCGCAAGACCCGCGGCGGTGAGCGCATCGTTGCGCAGACCAAGGTCCGCCATATCCTGGTCAAGCCGTCGGAAATCCTGTCGGATGACCAGGCCCGTGAACTGGCCGCCTCCCTGCGGCAACGCGTGCTGGACGGCGAGGACTTCGGCGACCTCGCGCGCCAGTATTCCGAAGACATCGGCTCCGCCCAGGAGGGCGGCGAACTGGGCTGGACGATGCCGGGGCAGATGGTCCCCGAGTTCGAGGCAGCCATGGCGAAAACCGACGAGGGTGAAATATCGCAGCCGCTGCGCACGCAGTTCGGCTGGCACATCCTGCAAGTGGAGGACCGCCGCGACGAAGACATGACAGCCCAGCTCTCGCGCAACAAGGCGATGGAGTACCTGCACAACCGCAAATACCAGGAAGAACTGGATGCCTGGCTGCAGCAGATCCGCGACGAAGCCTTCGTCGATATCAAGTAGCGGCCCGCATGGCGATACCGCGTATCGCAATCACGCCGGGTGAACCGGCCGGCATCGGCCCGGACGTTGTGCTGATGGCGGCTCAGCGGGCCTGGCCCGCGCAACTGGTGGCGATCGCCGACCCACAGTTACTCAAAGACCGGGCACGCGCGCTCGGCCTGCCACTTACCCTGACACCGCTGGATAAAAACGCGGCGCCCGGTGCCCATACCCCCGGCACGCTGGTCGTCGACCCGGTGCCGCTGGTCGAACCCGCAACCGCCGGTAGGCTCACAACCGCAAACGCACCCTATGTGCTCGCCACCCTGCAGCGCGCCGTGGCCCTGTGCCAGTCCGGAGTGTGCCAGGCCATGGTGACGGGGCCGGTACAGAAATCGATCATCAACGATGCCGGTATCGCCTTTGTTGGACATACCGAATTCCTGCAGGAACAGACGCACAGCCCGGAAGTGGTGATGATGCTCGCCACCTCGTCCCTGCGCGTCGCACTGGCCACCACGCACCTGGCCCTGGCCGACGTACCGGCGGCCATCACACGGGACAAGCTGCGCACGACCCTGACGATCCTGCACAACGACCTGCGCACCCGGTTTGGCCTGGACGACCCGGTCATCGCCGTCCTTGGCCTGAACCCGCACGCCGGCGAAAACGGTCACATGGGCCACGAGGAAATCGACACCATCATTCCGGTGCTTGAGGAATTGCGCGGCAAGGGCATGCTGCTGGACGGCCCACTACCGGCCGACACCGCGTTCAACGCCAAGGTTCTCGACCGCTGCGATGCCGTGTTCGCGATGTACCACGACCAGGGGCTACCGGTATTGAAGTATTCAGGCTTCGGCAAGGCGATCAACATCACCCTCGGGCTGCCGATCATTCGCACCTCGGTCGACCACGGCACGGCGCTGGAACTGGCCGGCTCAGGCGCGGCGGACGACGGCAGCATGGAGCAGGCGATCGACATCGCGATCACGCTCGCCATGAGCAGGAGCGGGAAAGCTTAAAAGGCGCCTCAGGCGTCTTCGTCGGCGGGATTCTTCTCGGGTTTACGGTTCTCCAGGGCTTTCTGCCCTGCTTTCGGGCCTTTCTTGCCGCCGCCCTGTCCGGGCCCGGCCACCGCCGCGGGTTTTTTGACGCCGGGCGCGCCGAGCAGGTCACCGCTCTGCGCACCCTTGCGACGCTCGCGAATATGCTGGGTGTAGGCGTCCGCGACCTCGATACAATCGCCCGCCATGACGACGCGACCATTGTCCAGCCAGACCACGCGATCACACAGGTTCTTGACCTGCTCGACCATGTGCGACACGAAGACCACGGTCTGCTCACCGGTGATGCGGTTCTTCATCGCCTCGAGCGCCTTCTCGCGGAAGTCGGCATCGCCGACACTCAACACCTCATCGATCAACAGGATGTCGACGTGCGTCATCAGGGCGGTAGTAAAGCCCAGCCGCGCACGCATGCCGGCGGAGTAGGTTTTTACCGGCTGCTCGAAGGCCTTGTCCAGTTCCGAGAACTCGCGAATGCTGTCCATGAACGCCTCGGCCTCCTTGCGCGAGGAGCCCTGCAGCATGGCTGCGAGAATAGCGTTATCACGCCCGGAGAGATCCGGCTTGAACCCCAGGCCCAGGGTCAACAGTGCGGCCTTCTTGCCCCGCGCCATCGTCACCTTGCCAGCAGTGGGAGCGAGGATTCCCGCCATAATGCGCAGCATGGTGGTCTTGCCCACGCCGTTGCGCCCCATGATGCCGAGTGTCTCGCCCTCGTAGAGT
>CAYGOX010000093.1:3159-11892 GCA_964351485.1 uncultured Halioglobus sp. | reverse complement strand
CGGTGGTGGGAATGCGTCGCGGGGGCAAACGTTTGTCGGGCAAGCTCGGCAACATCCGTATCGCGGCGGGCGACAGTATGATGCTGGCCGTCGGGCCGGACTTTAACGAGCGGAAAAACCTCGACAAGAACTTTGTCATCGTCAACGAGTCGGTGGGGGAGGTGCGGACCACACCGTTCCAGAACTACTTCCTCACCGGCGTACTGTTTCTCGTGGTCGCCCTGGCGTCGCTCGATATCGTGCCGCTGATCAAGGGCGTGGCCTTCCTGCTGGTGTGCATGATGGCGCTGGGGGTGGTCGGCGCCTCCGAGTTGCGACGCCGGTTTCCCTTCGAGTTGTGGCTCATCATCACCTCGGCGCTGACCCTCTCGCAGGCGCTGACCAATGTCGGCCTTGTAGAAGTGATGGCGGGGGGGCTGCACGGCGCTCTGGCCGGGCTGGGTCCCTACGGTGCGCTGATCGGTATCTATCTCGGTACGCTGCTGCTGACCGAGGTAATGACCAACAACGCCGCCGCCGCGCTCAGTTTCCCGGTCGCCTTCGGCCTTGCCGAGAGTTACGGCGTCAGTCACATGCCTTTCGTGATGGCGGTGGCTTACGGGGCCAGTGCGAGTTTCCTCACGCCCTACGGTTACACCACCAACCTCATGGTGCAGAACCTCGGGGGCTACGTCTTCCGGGATTATGTGCGCGCCGGTTTACCGGTCTCGATCGTGTATTCGACGATCGTTATCCTGCAGCTGCCGAAACTGTTTCCCTTCTGACGCGGGCCTAGGTCATGCCGATGGTGAATCCGCCATCGACCGGCAGTGTCTGGCCGGTGATCCAGCTTGCCGCCGGTGAGCACAGGAACAGGACGGCGGCGGCGATATCCTCAGGCAGTCCGGTGCGCTTGAGGCCCTGGCGTTTCAGGGTCTCGTCCACCATGTCCTGCATGTTGTCGAGCATGCCCGCGGTCAGGTTGGAGCGGGTGAGCCCGGCGGCAACGGCGTTGGAGCGGATACCCAGCTCTCCCCAACTCATCGCGAAGGTTTTCATCATCTGCACGAGGCCGGCCTTGGCGGGCCCGTAGGCGGGTGTCCACGCAAAACCGAAATAGGAGGTCATGGAGGCGATGCCGATGATGCTGGCGCCGCCTTCAAACGCGCTGTTTGCCAGAAGATCCTTGCAGGCGCTGCTGAGGTGGAACACGCTGTTGAGATTGATATCCAGCGAATTGTCGAAGCCGTCGGCAGTCCACTCGTCGTCCTGCGTGCCACCGGCGTTGTTCACCAGGATGTCGAGCGCGGGCAGGGAGCCGCCCAGCGCGTAGAGCGCGTCGCGGTCGGTCACGTCGAGCTGGCGATACTCCATGCCATCAAGATCGGTATCGTAGTCTGCCGCCGCGGCTTTGCGACCGGTGATAATGACGCTTGCGCCGGCATCGCGGAAGGCCTGCGCACAGGCAAGCCCGATTCCACTGGTGCCGCCGGTCACGAGCACGGTGGCGCCGTTATAGTCAAAGTTGATTCCCTGGAACATGCTGCGCCTCCGGCTCGAGTGATTTCCAATGCCGCCCTAGAGCTGCGGCAGTCCTTCCTGTACCAGTCCGGCGCTCCAGCCGCCATCGGCGAGAAACTCTGCGCCGGTGCTGTAGGTCGCCTCGTCGGAGGCCAGGAACGCGGTCACCGCGGCAACCTCCTTGGGCAGTCCCACACGGGGGATGGGGTGCGAACTGTAAAAGCTGTTCGCGTCATCCACGGACATCAGGTCGGAGGCATGCATCGCGGTGTAGATGCCGCCGGGATGGACGCTGTTGACGCGGATGTTGTATTTGCCCATCTCGATGGCTGCGGCCTTGGTCATGCCGCGGACCGCCCACTTGGTGCCGGAGTAGGCGGTGAGTGAGTTCTTCGACTGGAGGCCGTCAATAGAGGAGACGTTGATGATGGAGCCGCCGCCGTTGTCGCGCAGTGTCTCAAAGACCGATTTCATGCCCAGGAAAACGCTGAGTTGGTTGATGCCAACGATGCGCATGAAATCTTCCTCGGTCGTGTCCATGATGGTTTTCTGCATGACGATGGCCGCGTTGTTCACCAGCACCTGCAGCTTGCCCATTTCCCTGGCAGCATCGACCGCGCGCGCCCAGTCTTCAGCCTTGGTCACATCCAGGTGGATAAACCGGACTGCATCGCCCAACTCCTCGGCCACAGCTGCGCCGGCTTCGTCGAGCACGTCACCAATCAGTACTTTGGCGCCTTCGTCGACCATTAAGCGGACGGTGGCCTCGCCCATGCCGCGCGCGCCACCTGTCACAATTGCTACCTTGCCTGCCAGTCTGCCCATCGTTGATCCCCGTAGTGTATTGAGTGGCGGCACAGTATAGGACAAGCGGGCGGCGAGGGCGGCCCCCCAATCAACGCCAGCGCGCTCAGGCTGGCGCAAGAAATTGAGCCGTTTGCGAAAATGTCCCCAATCAGTGTCTGGTTGGCGCCACCGTGGCCCAATCGCGGCTACACTGGGCGCTGACGTGCAACGTGGGAGAAACGTGATGGGTGTGCCTGAATCAGTTCATATCGGCGTGGATGACCTGCCTTTCGTGGACATCGGCGATGGGAGTCTGCTGAAGGTTATCCAGGTGAAACCGCAGGAAGGCCTGTGGATCGTGGAGAACATTTTCAAGGCGGGCTACGAAGTTGATCGCCACCGCCACACCGGCCCGATCTACGCCTACACGCAGTCCGGCGCCTGGCAGTACAAGGAATACGATTACGTCAACCGTGCCGGCTCGTTCCTGTATGAGCCGGCGGGGTCGGAGCATACGCTGCAGGCCATCGAGGACAACACCCGCGTCTGGTTCCAGATGTACGGTTCGAACATCAATCTCGATGCCGATGGCAACATCACCTCCATCGTCGACGGCCAGCTCTCGCTCGATTTCTACCTGGCGATGTGTGAAGAGCAGGGCCTGCCTCGACCCAACGTGCTGGTGAGCTAACTATGCAGATCGACGTATACGATCCCGACCACTACACCAACGGCATCCCGCACGAGCAGTTTGCGTGGTTGCGCGAAAACGCGCCGATCTATTGGCACGACCACCCCGAGGGTTACGGCTACTGGGTGCTGAGCAAGCATGCGGACGTGGTTGCGGTCTCGCGGGATTTCAAGACGTTTTCAGCCGAGCGCGGTTTCGTACTGGTCGATGACCTGCCCGCCGATGTACTGGAAATGGCGCAGAACCAGCTGCTGGGTATGGACCCGCCCAAGCACGGCCCGCTGCGGCGTGCGGTGATTACCCGGTTCACCTCAAAATTACTGGCCGAACTGGAGCCGCGTGTGCGCACTATTGCGCGCAACGTCATGCACCAGATTTCCGAGCCGGCAACGGTGAACTTCGTCGAGAGCCTCGCGGGCGATCTGCCCACCGCGGTGATCTGTTCCATGCTGGAGATTCCCTCGGACATGTGGCACACCATCCGGCAGTGGTCCGATCTGCAAACTGCGGGTTCAGATCCGGACCTGGGCGGCACCCCGGAAGAGGTGAACCAGGCGAGTCTCGAAATGGGCACTTACGGCTTCGAGTTGGCCAGCGAGCGCAAGGACAAGGGCGGTGACGACCTGATTTCCCTGCTGATCAATCAGGAGATCGAGGGCGAGAAAGTCTCGGAGATGGAATTCGCCTCGCTCTTTGTCCAGCTCACCGTCGCCGGAAACGAAACCACGCGGGGCCTGATCAGCAGCGGTATGCACGAGCTGATGCGCCGCCCGGACCTCCTTGTGAAGTTGCGCAACAATCCCGAACTGCTGCCGAGTGCCGTGGAGGAAATGCTGCGGTGGACCTGCCCGCTGCATTATTTTCGCCGTACCGCTACGTGCGATACCAACATCCGCGGCCAGGACATCAAGGCCGGTGACAGGGTGGTTATGCTGTACAGCTCGGCCAACTTCGACGAAGAAGTGTTTCCCGATCCGCTGAACTTCGATATCACGCGGCAGGACAACCCGCACCTGGCGTTCGGACACGGCATTCACCTGTGCCTGGGCGCCAACCTGGCGCGCATGGAAGCGAGAATTTTCTTCGAGGAATTTTTCGCGCACTTCGCGGCCATCGAGCCCGCCGGCGATCCGGTCTATATCCGCTCCAACATGGTTCACGGATTCAAGGATATGCCGGTGGCGCTGACCCCGGCCGCCTGAGCCTTACCACCAACCACACGGGAACGACGCTGGAATGTATTTTGACTGGGAGTACTACTGGCGTGTCGTGCGTCACGTCTGGTCGCTCAAGGGCTGGAAGGGACGGGGGCGAACGCTGTTTCGGCTGCTGGTTTTGGTGCCGCTCGAGTACCTGTTCAACGCCGCCTGTTTCCTGCTCGATTACCTGCTTTTCCCGAGCCTCTGGCGCCAGCAGGTTAAAAAGCCCGTGTTCATTGTCGGACACGCGCGCAGCGGCACCACGCTCGCCCATCGGTTGATGGCAGCCGATGGTGCGTCCTTCAGTTATTTTCTGTACTGGGAGATGTTTTTCCCTTCGCTGTTGCAGAAGAAGGTCATCCACTGGCTGGGGGTGCTGGACGAGCGCCTGCTGGGCAAGCGGATCAACAAACGCCTGGTGAAGTGGGACGACGATACCTTTGGGCCCTACCGCCACATGCACGATATGAGCCTGTGGAACTCCGAGGAGGACCAGTTCGTCATGCGCGGCGCCTTTGTCACGCAGCAGTGGTCACTGGATATTCCCATGATGGACGTGATCGATATTTTTCACGTCGACCAGATGTCGGTGGAGAAGCGCCGTCGCTGGCTGCATCACTACCGCGAGTGCATCAAGCGACAGCTGGCGCTCAACGGCGGCGACAAGGTGCACCTGAGCAAGAACCCGGTGATGTGCGGCTGGGTGCAGTCGCTGATCGACACGTTTCCCGACGCGCGCATCGTCGTGCTGATGCGCGATCCGGGCGACTGTATTCCCAGCGTGCTGAAACTGGTCGAGGCGAGCTGGAAAGGCAAGGGCTGGAAAAAAGCGGATTACGCCGAGTCACTGGCGATCCTCACCGAGGTGTCCTTCGAGAGTTTCACCCACCCGGCGCAGGTGTTGTCAGAGAACCTGAATACGCCCGCGGCGGTGATCGACTATCGCGAATTGACGAGTGAACCCAGGGCGACGATTCGCAAGGCCTACGCCGACCTGGGTCTGCCGGTCAGCGCGCAGTTCGATCACTACCTGGCGGAGCAGGAGGCGCGTGAAAAGGCGCACAGCTCGCATTTTCAGTACAGCGCGGACGAGTTCGGGCTGACGCACGACTACATCGAGCAGCGCCTGTCCGACTTCTACGAGCGATACGGCTGGCCGCGACGCGGCAGCGTCGAGACCACAGGGGACTGATCGCGCCGCGTTACTGGCACCGGTGTTACTGACGGTTGTCGAGGGCGTTGAGGTCCCAGTCCGGGATATGCATCTGCGGTGTCTTGCCGCCGTCCACCGGCAGCACCACACCCGTGATGAACGCGGCGGCGTCGGACGCCAGGAAGCAGATTGCCTCGGCCATTTCCTCGGGCAGGCCGATGCGCTGCATCGGGATCGCCCCGGCTACTGCATCCTGCATCGCCTTGTTGTGCATGGTGGACGCTTCCAGGCCGGGCGTCATGACCGCGCCGGGAGCCACCACGTTGATGCGTACGTTGTAGGGTGCGGCCTCCATGGCGGCGCACATCGTGAACTGGTTGACCGCCGCCTTGGCAGCCGAGTAGGCGCCCGAGGCAAGCCCGGCGCGCAGGCTGCTGACCGAAGACACGTTGACGATCGAGCCCGAGCCCTGTGGCTGCATGATTTTCAGTGCCGCCTGCACCCCGATAAACACGCTCTCCACCGATACGCCGAAATTGGCGCGCCAGTCCTCGATGGTCTGGTCCAGCACCATCCCGCCGACCACTGACGGGGCGTTGTTGACCAGGACGTCCAGGCGCCCGTGATCCGCCGCGGTCTGTTCGATCAGGGTGGCGAAAGCGTGGATATCACCCACGTCGAGTGCGACACCGGCAAAGCTGCCGCCGGCGTCATCAATGTCCTTGGCCAGCGCGTCGAGCTTGGGCTTGCGGCGGGCGCAGCCGACCACGTGCGCACCCTCGGCCGCCAGTTGCAGGCAGGTACTGCGCCCGATGCCCATGCTGGCGCCGGTGACGATGGCGACTTTTCCTTCAAAACGTTTCATACCTTGAAATCCTCGTTGCGTGGGAGTGGGGCGGGTCAGCCCGAAAAGGCCAGCTCGGCGCTGCCGGTGACGTGAAAGCCCAGGCGATTGCGGCCGGCGAACTCGACGGTGGCGGTGGGTGTGCCGTCTGTGGACAGCGATTTGACCTGGCCCTGCATCACCATCGTATCGCCCGGCGTATTCGGCGCGAGCAGGTTAAAGCGGAGCTTTTTCAGGCGGCTGGCCGGTCCGGCCCAGTCGCTCAGGTAGCGGGCACAGAGCCCGCTGGTGGTCAGGATGTTCATGAAGATGTCCGGCATGGCGGCCTTTTGCGCGGCCGGCAGGTTGTGGTGGACATCGATGAAATCCTGGGTGGCGATGGCGCCGGAGACGATCAGCTTGTGCGTGATCGGGATCGCCAGCTCCGGCAGGGTGTCGCCCTCGGCCAGCGTGTGGAAATCCAGGTCGGTGTGATCCGTTGTCCAGAGTGCGGCCGGGGAGGGCGGTGTTGCCGCCGGTGCATTGTCGCCGCCGTCTTCCTCGCGCGCCGCCGGCGTGTACTGGAAGTAGGTGATGTAGGCTTCGGCGAACAGTTGCTCGTCCTGGTCGAGATACTCGACGTGCTCGGTGACGAAGTAACCTTCACCGAGCGCAGTTTTTTTGAGATCAGAGATTTTCGCCAGCGTGGTGTAGTGGTGCGCGCGGTCACCTTCGAGCAGCAGCCGGTGAAAGGTGATGTCGTAGCTGACCGCGACGTTGCCCTCGACGCCCTGTTCCCGGAGGATATCGAACACCTCGTAGGGCGCAGCGCTGGTTGAGCCGGGCGCGTAGCGATCGTTGACGTCGCGCATCGTCCACATCTGCATCATGGCCGGCGGGGCGACCACGCGATCAAAGCCCGCCGCGCGGCGGTTGTTGTCGCCCATGGCCGAGCACCACTGCCACACCTGCACCCGGCTGACCGGGTTGAAGCTGCAGTAGGGCCCCTTGCGTTGCCCGACCAGTGTTGCAAGCTCCGGCGCTGTCACAGGCAGCGCCGGGCCGTTGGCTGATGCGGGTGCTGCGTCATACCGGCGGGACTGAGAAGCCGCCCCATACGGTGACGTAGTTTTCGTCGTAGTGCGACGCCAGGGACGTGTGCAGGTCGTCGACTTCCCACTTCTGCGCGCCCTTGGGGTTGACGATGGCGGGGCGCAGCTTGGGCCGCTCCAGAACCGACACCTCGTTGCCCCACACGACCATCACCTCGCCTGAGATGTGGCCCGCCTCGGGCGAACACAGGTAGCCGACCAGCGGCGCGACGTTGGCCGGGTCGAACATGTGGAACCCGCCATCGGCCGGTGGCTGGAACATTTCCGCGGTCTGGCCGCTGGCGGTCATGTCGGTCAGTGCACGCGGCATGATGACGTTGCAGGTGATGCCGTACTTGCTCAGCAGCTGCGCCGCGCCCATGGACATCGCGATGATGCCGGCCTTGGCCGATGCGTAGTTGGGCTGGCCCGCAGAACCGTAGATCGCTGCCTCTGACGAGGTGCTGATCAGGCGGCCGTAGACTTCCTCGCCCGACTTGGCCTTGTCGCGCCAGTACGCGGTGGCGTTGCGCATATTGACGAAGTGACCTCGCTGGTGAACGCGCACGACCGAGTCGAACTCGTCGTCACTCATGCCAAAAATGGTCTTGTCGCGACAGAAGCCTGCGTTGTTGACGAAGATGTTCATGTCGCCAAAGGTGTCGAGCGTGGTCTTGAGCAGGTTCTCGGCATCGGTGCTGTCAGCGCAGTCGCCGAACACCGCGATGGCTTCGCCACCGAAGGCCTTGATGTCCTCGACCGTGGCGTGTGCAGCTTCCTCGGCGTCAGGCCGGTTGATGTCGTTGATAACAACGCGCGCGCCCTGGCGGGCGAGTTGCATGGCCTCTTCGCGTCCCAGGCCGCGACCCGCGCCCGTGATGACGGCGACTTTGCCCGTGAGGTCTCCCATAAACTGATTCCTTCTTGTTGAGTGCGTGGTGAGCGGCGTATCAGAGGCGCTCGATGATGGTGCCGGTGCCAATGGACGAACCGCAGCACATCGCGATCAGCGCGGTGGTCTTGTCTGACCGCTCCAGTTCGTGCAGCGCCGTGGTGATCAGGCGTGCACCGGTAGAGCCCACGGGGTGGCCCAGCGCGATAGCGCCGCCGTTGACGTTCACGATGTCCATGTCGGCGTTGTACACCTGCGCCCAGGACAGCACCACGGAGGCGAAGGCCTCGTTGATTTCCACCAGGTCGATGTCGCCCATGTTCATGCCGCTCTTCTTGAACAGCGCGGCGGTGGCGTCGACCGGGCCGTCGAGCAGGTAGTAGGGGTCGGTGCCCACGGTGACGTCCGCGATAATGCGGGCGCGCGGCTTGAGGCCACGAGCCTTGGCTTCTTCAGCTGTCATCCACAGTACCGCGGCCGAACCGTCGGAGATCTGTGAGGAGTTGCCCGCGGTGTGAATCTGGCCCTCCATGACGGGATTGAGGCTCGCCAGACCTTCGCGCGTGGTTTCACGCAAGCCCTGGTCACGGCTGACGGT
>CAYGOX010000093.1:0-3108 GCA_964351485.1 uncultured Halioglobus sp. | reverse complement strand
GCGGAATTCGCCGGTGGGCTTGCCGTCCTCGCCCATGATCGGGGCTTTCACTTCGAACACCTCGCGATCGAAGCGTCCCTCTTCCCAGGCGACTTTCGCGCGCTGCTGGGAGTTGAAGCCGAGTTCGTCTGCCATCTCGCGGGTGATGCCGCGGTTGTCAGCGATCCGCTGTGCGCTGGAGAACTGGTCCGGGGTGGAGTCCCAGGGCCAGCTTTCCGGGATGAAGTATCCCGGACCGTTATAGACGTTCGCACCCAGGCCGACGCGGCTCATCGCCTCGACGCCGCAGGCGATGCCGATGTCGATGGAGCCGGAGGTGACCATGGAAGAGATCACGTGGTTGGCGGTTTGCGCGGAGCCGCACTGGTTGTCCAGGGTGGTGCCACCGGCCGTGTAGTCTTTGCCCAGGGTCAGCCAGGCATTGCGGGTGATGTTGCCCGCCTGTTCGCCGGCCTGGGTCACACAGCCGCCGGCGATGTATTCGACGTCGCCGTAATCCAGTCCGGAGCGCTTGACGATTTCTTCCAGAGAGAGCGCCAGCAGTTCTGTGGCGTGAAAATCGCAGAGATCGCCCACGCCGGGTTTGCCGCGGGCGATGGGTGTGCGAACGGCTTCGACGATAACAGCTTCAGGCATGATGATTCCTCGTGATGACGTGAGCGAAAAGTAGCGCGCTATTTTGCCGTTTTTTGGCACGTTCAAACAGCTTTACTTGCCGCTGAAAACTCTTTTGGTTTAGCTGTTTGTGCTGAGGTAAGGTCGCTGCGCCGAAGCTCCGCGCTGATCCCGTTGGCCCTGTAATATGCTGCAAATTCAATATCTTGGAGATTCCAATGAAAAAGTATGCATACGACGATGTCGAGGCGATGCAGGCCCTGGTGAGCGACGAGTTCGGCGCGTGGAGCGACTCGGTGCTGGTCGACCAGGCGCTGATCGACGCGTTTGCCGAGCTGACCGGCGACGATTACTGGATTCACACCGACCCCGAACGCGCGAAGACCGAGAGCCCCTTCGGTACCACCATCGCCCACGGGTTCCTGTCCCTGGTGCTGCTGCCGAAAATGCGCGGTACACCGAGCTGGGAGATCACCGGCTTCAACAACATGCTCAACTACGGCTCGGACAAGCTGCGCTTCACCGGTCCGGTGCCGGTCGGCAGCGCGCTGCGCCAGCGCAGCCGGGTCAAGGAGGTGAGCGCCTCGCCCAAGGGCACCAAGATGGTGATGGAACAGCATGTCCACGTGGAGGGACAGGACGAGCGCCCGGTGCTGATCTACGAGATGATTATCTTCTACATGTAACAGTCTTGTAAGCGTTGCCCGCCGCACCCCGTGGCGGGCTTCGGACCCGTTTGAGAAACCCCTGCCGCAGTCTACAATGCAGCTGACAGTCATTCTCGACGGAGGTAACGCGCTCCCTGTTTGACAGGCGGCGTCCAGTCACATGCAAGTCTCGCAATCGATGCAAAGAGTGTTTCGGGCCCTGTGCGCGCTCGCCCTCGCCGGTACGCTGGCCGCCTGCGGCACCAACCCGGTCACCGGCAAGCAGGAACTGCAGTTCATCTCGACCAGTTCCGAGATCAAAATGGGCGAGCAGGCCTATTTTCCCACGCGTCAGGTACAGGGCGGCGACTACAAGGTGAGTCCGGAGGTCACGCGCTACGTGCAGGGCGTGATGTCGCGCATCGCCGCGGTGTCAGACCGCGACCTGCCGTTTGAAATCGAGGTCATCAACAGCTCGGTACCCAACGCCTGGGCCATGCCCGGCGGCAAGATGGCGATTAACCGCGGCCTGCTGACAGAACTCAACAGCGAGGCGGAACTGGCTGCGGTGCTCGGTCACGAGGTCATTCACGCCGCCGCGCGTCACGGCGCCAAGAGCCAGGAGCGCGGCATTCTCATGCAGACCGGCCTGATCGCCACGCAGATCGCGCTGGGCGACAACCAGTATCGCGGCCTGTTGACCGGCGGTGCCGTGCTGGGCCTCCAGCTCACCACCATGAAGTTCGGCCGCGACGCCGAGCTCGAGGCTGACCAGTACGGCATGGAGTACATGGTTCGCGCGGGCTACGATCCGCAGGCGGCGGTCGATTTGCAGGAGACCTTCGTACGCCTGTCCGCGGGTCGCGAGTCGTCGTGGCTCGAAGGCCTGTTCGCCTCGCACCCGCCTTCCCAGGAGCGCGTGGAGCGCAATCGCGAAACGGCGCAACGGCTCTCGCGGCCCGACCTCATCTACGGTAAAGAGCGCTACCGCAAGGCCATTGCGCCGCTGTTGCGCGACGCTCCGGCCTACGAGGCCGCCGACGAGGCATTGAAGGCTGCCAAGGAGAAGGATTTCGAAAAGGCCGAGGCCCTCATCGGCAAGGCGATCAAGCTGCAGCCGAAGGAGCCGAAATTTCACGGCTTCAAGGGCGACCTGGCCCTGCACGGCAAACAGTACAAGCCGGCGATAGCCAGCTACGACCGCGCCATCGGTCTGTACCCGGATTACTTCGCCTTCCACCTGCAGAAAGGTTACGCGCAGCGTGAGTCGGGCGACGTACAGGGCGCGATCAAGTCGCTGGAAACCAGCAACAAAATCCTGCCCACGCCCAACGCGCAGAAAGCGCTGGGCGACCTGTCGCTGACCCAGGGCAACCGCGCCGCCGCGTTGCAGTACTACCAGTCGGCGGCTTCCTCGGGCTCTGACATCGGGCAGTCCGCGATGGCGTCTATGGCGCGCCTGGACCTGGAGGACAATCCCCAGAACTACCTCAAGACCCGCCTGGCGCTGAGCAGCCAGCGCACGGTCAACATCCTGGTGCAGAACACCTCACCGGTGGCGGTCACCGCTGTCGAGGTTGCCGCTGCGTACTTCGACCAGTACGGCAATCAGGTGTCGGGCCAGAAACGCTACCGGCTGCGCGGCGCGCTGGGGCCGGGAGAGCAGGGCGTGATCGGGACCGGCATCACCAACGGGAACGGGCTGCGTAGTGCGGTGGTTTCTGCTCGTATCGTTGAGTAGCTTTTTGATCAGAGTTTGTTTCGGTTTACTTCGTAGCCCGCGATTCGTGCTGGCAGTGGGCCTTTCGAGACACGCAAAAGCGCCATCCATGGCAGCTCGGGCTCG
>CAYGOX010000092.1:1926-11915 GCA_964351485.1 uncultured Halioglobus sp. | reverse complement strand
CCGTGCCACAGGCATTCGCACTCCTGTGCCCGGCCTGTTGCCGCTATCAGCAGCAGGCAAGCGAACAGAAGCGCGCTGCGCATCGCGTTACTGCAGCGCCTTCGCCGCATCGATGGCAAAGTAGGTCAGGATGCCGTCGCACCCCGCCCGCTTGAAGGCCAGCAGTGACTCCAGCATCACCGTCTCGCGATCGAGCCAGCCGGCCTGGAACGCGGCCACGTGCATCGCGTATTCACCGCTCACCTGGTAGGCGAAGGTGGGCGCCTGAAGCGAATCTTTCACGCGGCGCACGACGTCCAGGTACGGCATGCCGGGTTTGACCATAATCATGTCAGCGCCCTCGGCCAGGTCCAGCGCGCACTCGTGCAGCGCCTCGTCACTGTTGGCGGGGTCCATCTGGTAGGTGTACTTGTTGCCGCCGCCGATGTTCCCGGCTGATCCCACCGCGTCCCGAAACGGCCCGTAATACGACGATGCATACTTGGCGGCATACGCCATCAGCAGGGTATTGTGGAATCCGCCCGCTTCCAGCGCCTGGCGAATGGCGCCCATGCGACCATCCATCATGTCGGAGGGCGCGATAATGTCGGCGCCGGCACTGGCATGTGACATCGCCTGCTTCACCAGAATCTCGCTGGTCACGTCATTGAGCACGTAACCGGTGTCGTCGATGATGCCGTCCTGGCCATGCGTGGTGAACGGATCCAGCGCCACGTCGGTCATCACCCCCAGTTCAGGCACCGCATCCTTGATCGCCTGCACCGCGCGCTGGGCCAGTCCATCGGGATTGTAGGCTTCTTCAGCCAGCAGACTCTTGCGCTCGCTTCCCACCACCGGGAACAGCGCAATCGCGGGAACGCCCAGGGTTACCAGTTCTCTGGCCTGTTCTACCAGCAGGTCGATACTCAGCCGCTCGATGCCGGGCATGGACGGTACAGCTTCGCGCTCACCGCGCCCTTCAATCACGAAGACGGGGTAAATGAAGTCTGACGGCGACAGCACGCTCTCGCGCACCAGCGCGCGTGAAAAGGCGTTGGCGCGCAGGCGCCGCATACGTGTCTGCGGAAAGGGGCCTCGGGCAGTGGTAAAAGTCATTGGATGAATCCCCGGTCAGAGCCTGCTGAAAGCATCGGCCGCTGCTGCGACGGTGCTGGCGATATCGTCATCGGTATGAGCGGCCGACATGAAGCCTGCCTCGTAAGAGGCGGGCGCGAGGTACACACCGCTATCGAGCATAAGGTGAAAGAAGCGGTTGAAGGCATCGGTATCGCAGCTCATCACCTGTTGGTAATTCGTGACGCGATTTTGTTCCGTAAAAAAGCCGCCGAACATGGTCCCGGCGTGGTTGGTGGTAAAGGGAACACCCGCTGTTGCGGCAGCCTCGCGCAGGCCGGCGCACAACTGTTCGGTCCGCGCAAAGAGCGGCTCGTAGAATCCGGGCTGCGAAATGACATCCAGCGTCGCCAGCCCCGCGGCCATGGCAATCGGGTTACCCGACAGCGTGCCGGCCTGGTAGACCGGACCCAGCGGCGCAATCTGCTCCATGATTTCGCGTTTGCCGCCGAAAGCGCCGACCGGCATGCCGCCGCCAATCACTTTGCCCAGCGCGGTGATGTCGGATTCGATGCCATAGTAGCCCTGCGCGCCCGACAGGCCGAACCGGAAACCTGTCATCACTTCATCGAGGATCAGCACCGCGCCGCTTTGGGTGCACACCTCGCGCAAGGTCTCCAGGAAGCCAGGCTCGGGCGGAATGCAATTCATGTTGCCGGCCACCGGCTCGACGATGACGCAGGCGATGCTGTCGCCGTACTGTCTGAACGCCTCGCGCACGCCTTCGCTGTCGTTATAGGTGAGCGTCAGTGTGTGTTGTGCCAGGGCTGCCGGTACCCCCGGCGAGCTTGGTACGCCCAGTGTCAGCGCACCGGATCCTGCCTTGATCAACAGCGAGTCGGAGTGCCCGTGGTAGCAGCCTTCAAATTTCACGATGGTGTCGCGGCCGGTATAGCCGCGCGCGAGGCGAATGGCGCTCATGGTTGCCTCGGTGCCGGAGTTCACCATGCGCACCAGGTCCATGTTAGGCATGATCTGGCAAATACGCTCGGCCAGTGCGATTTCCAGTTCGGTGGGCGCGCCGAAGCTCAGCCCCTTTTCGCTCTGCCGGATGACGGCCTCGCGCACCGCGGGGTGGTTGTGGCCCATCAGCATCGGGCCCCAGGACAAAACGTAATCGATGTAGCGTTTGCCCTCGCAGTCGAAGACGTAGGCGCCATCGCTGTGGTCGATGAAGACCGGGGTTCCACCGACGGCCTTGAAGGCGCGAACGGGTGAGTTCACTCCCCCGGGAATCACGGCGCCGGCCTGCGCAAAAAGTTGTTCTGAACTGCTCATGCTCTACATCCTGGATATGGTTCGGGCGCGGGCGAAATTATCGCGACTGCCAACGGGAAACGCCAGCGCACTAGAATGGCTTCAGTACCGCGAGTATTACAATGCCGAACAGGAACAGCACCGGTATCTCGTTGAAAAACCGAAAATATACGTGGCCGCGCGTGGACTGGTTCGCATTGACCTGCCTGACATAGCGCCCGCAGACAAAGTGATAGCCCACGAGGAAGGCGACGCCGCCCAGTTTCAGCCACATCCACGTCGACGTCAGGTAATAGTCGAGATTGAGCGAGAGTAACGCCAGTCCGAACACGATGGTCAGCACCATGAATGGCGTGACGAAGCGGTACAGTTTGCGGGCCATCATCGCCAGGTGGGCGCGAACGGCGGGGTCTTCGCTGCCCGCGTAATGCACCAGAATCCGCGGCAGGTAAAAAATACCGGCGAACCAGCAGACGATAAAGATAATGTGGAAGGCCTTGAGCCAGAGCATGCGATACCCGAAATCAGCGCGCGTTTAGCGTCTATTTAAGCACATTGCCGACAATAAATTTCTCGACGTTCTCCCGCGTGACGATGCCGTGCAGAATACGCTTGCCCGTGGTCGGGCTGCGGGAGTAGACCGAGACAACCTCGGCAGTGGCATTGCGCATGGTGTCCAGCGCCTGGCGCAGCGTCGCCTCTACCGGTACTTCCGCCAGGGTATAGCGGCGGATATCGGCATCTGTGACGTCCACGCCCGCTTCGTCGATCTCCTGGGCCAGGAGCCATTCGAGCAGCTTGTCACCCTCTACCAGGTAGAGATCCTCCTGGCCCCGCGCCACCACGCCCCACGTGGGCTTGAATTCGACCAGCGGTTCCAGGTCGTCGTCGTCCAGATGGTGGGGGATGCGGACCGCACGCGTATCCATGGTGGAATTGACGTCGGTGCGGTGCAGCAGGCGGTCGACCGGGTTGTCCGGTACCTGCCTGCGCAACTGGTTGAGGACAGTGCGGTGCGCCGATTGCTGGCGCAGCACGCCCGAGTTGGTGAGTGTGGCGATCACGATCGCGAGCATGGCCGCGTGGGCAATGTTGATGGTGTCGGTCATCTCGATAACCGCCAGCATTGCCGCCAGCGGCGCATTGAGCACCGCGCCCATCACCGCGCCCATCCCGATGACGATATACAGGACAGGATTGGAGGCGATTTCGGGCAGGTAGTGAGACACGCCGACCCCCAGCGCGCCTCCCAGGCAGGCACCGATCAGCAGGTTCGGTCCGATCAGCCCCAGCGGCATCCCCAGACCGCAGCTCACCGAGGTCGCGAGCAGCTTGGCCGCAGCGATAACCAGCAGAGCGGTGAGCGCGAGCTGACCCTGCATGGCCAGATCCAGGGTGTCGTAGCCCATGCCCAGCACTTCGGGTACCCAGTACGCGAGCGCGCCGGTGACGACCCCGGCCAGTGCAAAACGCAATGCGACGGGCCAGTGGGCGACATGGGCAGCACTGCGCGAAATGCGGATAAACAGTCCGGCCGCGAGGCCGCAGGCCAGGCCCAGCAGCATGATCAGCGGCAGCTCCAGAAGCGAGTTCAGCTCAAGGTCGGGGATGGAAAGCAGGCCCAGGTTGTCCGAGATCGAATGGGTGACCACCGCCGCTGACACGGCGGCGAGCATCACCGGGATGAATCCGACCACGGTGTACTCGGCAATGATCACCTCCATGGCGAAGATGACGCCCGCCAGCGGTGTCTGGAAGGCCGCGGATATGCCGCCGGCGGTCCCGCATGCGATCAGCATTCGCAGGCTGTTGTTGGGCAGGTGTAACCACTGCCCGAGCAGGCTGTTGATTGCACCTCCCAGGTGCACACCGGGCCCCTCGCGGCCGCCCGACTGCCCGGTGGCCAGCGCGAAGGCCCCGCCGAAAAACTGTACCAGGGCGTTGCGGGCCGGGAGGATGCCGTAGTGCGAGTGCATACGGCTGATGACGTGAACGATGCCGGTTTCCCGGTCGGCAGGTTTCAGGGCGGAGAAGGCGGCGCCCAGCACCACGGCGCCCCCGGCGGGCAGTGCGAACAGCAGCCAGCGTGGCAGCGCCTCGAAGCCCTCGCCGCCATCGGTCACCCCCCAGAATTGCCCGGCCTCGCGAATCGTCAGTTCGAACAGCAGCACCGCAACCCCCGAGGCGACGCCACCGACAATGCCCAGCAAAGCGTAGGCCAGCACCGAGTCGTAGCTCGTCAGGCGACGCCGATAGTGGCTCAACATCGATTGCAGTGGATTGGGCACGCCCGGCTCCGGGATAAAAAACCAATATTACCAGTTATCTCGGCCGCCATTACTTTTATACTAGCCGGCCGCACCGCGCGGGCGGGATTCACGTAACAGACGATTGGAACAGGGCGATGGTCAGGGTAGGGATAGTCGGCGGAACAGGGTATACGGGCGTGGAGCTTCTGCGCCTGTTAGCCACCCACGAAGAGGCGGAGGTGGCGGTCATTACCTCCCGCGCCGAAGCGGGACGCCGTGTCGACGACCTTTTCCCCAACCTGCGCGGCCTGTACGACCTGGCTTTCACCGAGCCGGATGTCGCGACGCTGGCCGCCTGCGACATCGTATTTTTCGCCACACCCCATAATGTGGCGATGAACCTGGTGCCGGAGCTGCTGGCCGCGGGCGCCCGGGTGGTCGACCTGTCCGCAGACTATCGGCTACGCGACGCGCAGCTCTGGTCGCAATGGTACGGCGAGCCGCACACCTCGGCGGAACTCCTGGCGCAGGCGGTGTACGGCCTGCCGGAGAAGAACCGCGCGGCGATCGCCGGCGCGCAACTTGTGGCCTGTCCCGGGTGTTATCCCACGTCGGTGCAACTGGGCTTCCTGCCGCTGCTGGAAAACGCTCTGGTGGATCCGCAGCACCTGGTGGCCAGTTCTGCCTCGGGCGTGAGTGGTGCGGGACGGCAGGCGAAGGTCGATAACCTGCTCAGTGAAGTCTCCGACAGCTTCAAGGCCTATGGTGTGGCCGGGCACAGACACCTGCCGGAAATCGAGCAGGGGCTGGGCGACATTGCGGGACAGCCGGTGCAGCTGACGTTTGTCCCGCACCTGCTGCCGATCGTGCGGGGTATTCATTCCACGCTGTTCGCCCGGCTTACCGGCGATGCGGGTGATTTGCAGGCGTTATTCGAAGAACGCTACGCGCAGGAACCGTTTGTCGATGTGCTGCCGGCGGGTCTGCTGCCCCAGACCCGAACTGTGAAATTCACGCGCACCGTGTCGCCCACGCGGGCCTGGATGAGCGGGCCGGGCTGCGCCAGGTAGGGCTGTTGCCCTGATCGCGCGGTAGAGGTGGCGGTGGTGAGTGAAGAGGGCGCGCCGCGCCGTTATGCGAGTGAACGCCGGTACCCCTGGCGCGTCATCCTGTTGCTTGTCCTGGTTGTCGCCGCACTGCGCGTGGCGTACATGATGGGCTACCGGGCGGCCGGGGTCGAATTGCCCCAGCAGTACGATGGGCGTATTGCCGACCGCGGCCGGGTGCAGGCGCAGAAAATTGAAGCGCTGGAGGCGGAGCTGGCGATTGAGCGCAAACGCCATGAGCTGGACGAAACCGCGCTGGAGCTGTTGCGCAGCGATATTGCTCGCGAGAACGTCGGGCGCACGCAGCTGGAAGAGGAGCTGCAGTTTTACCGGGCGCTTATGGCGCCGGGCAGCGTCAAAAACGGCGTGAGCCTGCGCAGGCCCCAGCTGGTGGCCATCGACAACGATCGCGTGGCCTTTCGCTTTATCGTCCAGCAACAGGCCAGCAAGCACAGCCAGGTCAAGGGCAGGCTCGAGGTGCAGGTGCGGGGAATGTTACTGGGTCAGGAGGTGTTGTACCCGCTCTCGGAACTTGCCGATGCGATCGACGAGCCCGAAATCGATATAGGCTTTCGCTACTTCCAGACCTTCGAGGGCGAGATGATCATACCCGAGGGGTTTGAGCCCAAGGGACTGGAGGTGACGGCAGCGCTGTCCAAGCCCAAACAGGTGGTGCTGCAAAAGGACTTCCCCTGGACATTGCAGGAGCGATTCACGCATGTTGGGAAATAGGAAAAACCGAGCCGGAAATTCCGGCAGTACCACCCTCATCGCTCACGACACGGTGATCCAGGGCGATGTCCGGTTCCACGGTAATCTCGATATCGAGGGTGTTGTGCAGGGCAATATTATTGCCGAGCCGGAACGCGATGCGCTGGTGAGGGTTATCGGCAACGGTCGTGTCGAGGGCGAGATCCATGCCCCCTGCGTCGTGATTAACGGGCAGGTGAAGGGCAATGTGCACTCGACCGAGCAGCTGGAGCTGGCGCCCAAGGCCCGGGTGGAAGGCGATGTGTTCTACGCGCTGGTGGAGATGGCGGCCGGGGCCAGTGTGAACGGCGGTGTGACTCACGTGAATCCGGATGCCGGCGAGGCCGGGCAGGATGTGGCCGGGCCGGACGTGGACTGACGCCATGTTTGCTATACTTGACTAAATTACTTGGTTTTATGATAATAGCCGTTCAGTGTTAAAACTGTGCCTCCGAACAGGCCGACAAAACCGATGACAGCAGCAGAGACATTCGATCCTTCCCGCATTCACCTGACCGCCAGCGCGATCAGGAAAGTGCGCGAGCTGGTGCTTCGCGTCTTTATCACCGGGGGTGGGTGCTCCGGGTTCCAGTACGGGTTTACTTTCGACGAGTTGGCCGCCGAGGATGATGCAATATTCGAGTCCGAGGGTGTCACCGTGGTGGTCGATCCCATGAGCTTCCAGTACCTGGTGGGTTCCGAGGTGGATTACACCGAAGGTCTCGAGGGCTCCCGGTTCGTGATCAACAACCCCAACGCCAGCACTACCTGTGGCTGCGGTTCCTCCTTTTCGATCTAGCGTTAGATCTCTCGCATCGCTGGGCGCGTGGCTCGTCGGCGCCTGCCTGCTTTGTCTTGCGACACTTTCGCCGGCCCAGCCTCCCGCGGCCGATGTGCGCTACGTGGTGGATATCGAATTGCAAACGGCGGATGAATTCCTCGATCTTCTTCAGCGCGCCGAGCAGTTGCTCATCGAAGGTGCGGCCCTGCCGGTCGATGAGCCCAAGGTGAGTTTTATCCTGCACGGGCCGGTGCTGCGCACTCTGGTGCGCGAGGATTACCTGGCGAACAAGGCGCTGGTGGACCTTGCGGCTTCACTCACGGCGATGGACGTTATAGAGGTGAAGGCGTGCCAGACCTGGATGCGCAACCATGGCGTGTCCGAGTCGCAACTGCTGCCCTTCGTGGAGTCGGTGCCCTACGGGGTTGCGGCCGTCAAAGCCATGCTCGAGAGCGAGAACTACACGGCTTTCTGAACCTGACCTTGCTCAGGCCGGATAGATGCCTCCGAGAATGCGTGGCCCCCGGGCCCCGGTCGCCGCCGGTGCATTCCCCGGCAGTCCGGCCAGGCACCGTGATGCAAGCCATGCGAACGCGATAGCTTCCACCCAGTCCGGATCAATGCCCAGCGCCTGTGTGCTGTCTACCGGGACAGCACCCAACGCCGCCTGCAGGCGTTCCAGCAGGTCGCGATTGTGAACCCCTCCGCCGCATACAAAAACCTCTTGGAAGTCGACGCCGGTGGCTGCCAGGGCGCGCGCGATCGAGGTTGCCGTTAGCTGCGAGAGTGTTGCCTGCACATCGGCGTCCGCAATTGCGGGAAAGCCTTTGAGTACATCGTCCAGCCAGTCCAGATGAAAGATTTCCTTGCCGGTACTGCGCACGCCGGTCCGGGCGAGATAGGGATGCGCGAGAAGCGCCTCCAGCAGTGGTGGGTGCACGGTACCCGTGGCAGCCCAGGCGCCGGCAGCATCGTAGGCCTGGCCGCGCACCCTGCGCGACCAGCCATCGAGCAGGGTGTTGCCCGGGCCGGTATCGAACCCGCCGGTCAGCGCCGTTCCCTGCAGGACCGTGGCATTGGCGATACCGCCGATGTTGATGATGGCCCGGTTGCGCGCGGCTTCGCCCATCGTCGCGGCGTGGAAGGCCGGTGCAAGCGGGGCGCCCTCGCCACCGGCCGCGATATCACGCCGCCTGAAATCGGCCACGGTCGTAATACCGGTGTGCTCGGCGATGGTGTTCGGATCTGCGATCTGGAGGGTAAAGCTGGTATCGACGGCGTGGCCCGCCGAGGGCGGCCGGTGACGGATGGTCTGTCCGTGACTGCCGATAGCGGTTACGGCGCTCGCCGGTTGCCCGGCTTGTTCAAGCAGGGTGAGTGCAGCCTCGGCGAACAGCCGGCCCAGTGTCCGGTCCAGCGGACCCAGCCGCTCGATTTCGCCGCCGCCATCGGCACTGATCTGGGCAATTGCGTCGCGCACGTCGGCGGGCAGTGGATGGGCGTGGGTAGCGACAAGGTGTGGTGAGGAATCACTGCAGTCCACCAGCGCGGCATCAATGCCGTCGACACTGGTGCCGGACATCAGGCCGATAAACAGGGAGCTGGCGGTGGCCAAGCTAGGGACTGGATTGCGTGGCGGCGTTGTTCATGGCCACGCGGGTTTCTGTATCGGTCTGGCCGCGCAGCGACGCCAGTTGATCCGCCGACACCTGAATGGCCGCCTTGAAGCGTGTCATTTCAGACGACGGCAGAGATTTCGCCTTCGGGAGTTTCTTGTGAATGGTGCGCGGATTGCGGTGTACACCATTCATGAGAAATTCGTAGTGCAGGTGGGGACCTGTCGCCGCACCGGTTGACCCCACGGTGCCGATCACCTGGCTTTGCGCAACCCGCTGGCCCTGCTTGACGTGGCGTTTGTGCAGGTGCAGGTACTTGGTGGTGTATTTCTCGCCGTGCTGGATCACGACATAGTTGCCATTGGCATTGGAGTACCCCGCGCGGGTGACGCGCCCGTCGCCGGCGGCGAACACCGGGGTGCCGCGCCGGGCCGCGTAATCTGTGCCGCGGTGTGGCCGGCTGGTTTTGTAGATCGGGTGCAGGCGGCGCGGGTTGAAGTTCGAGCTGATACGGGTGAAGTCGACTGGCGCCATTAGGAAGGCCTTGCGCATGCTGACGCCTTCTTCATTGTAATAGCTGGTGTGGCCATCTGTGTCGACATAGCGGTAGGCGTTGAACGTCTCGCCCTTGTTGGTGAATGAGGCGGCGACAATCTCTCCGTCATCAAGTTTTTCGCCGTCGAGGTAGCGCTCTTCGTAAATGACGTGGAATGCATCGCCACGCCTCGGGTCGAGGACGAAGTCGATCACGCCGCCAAACACGTTGGCCAGTTCCATGATGACGTTCTGCGACAGGCCCGCCTCGGTGCCGGCAATGAAGAGCGAGGAGTCGATGGTACCGGAGGCCCAGGCTTCGCGCTTTTGCGGCTCTCGGGTTTCTACCTCGCTGGTGTACCCGTCGGGTCCGCGCCGGTACGTCACCGTCTCCAGCGCTGAGCGAGTGTGCCGGATCGCGCCCAGTGCGTCGTCGGCATCGGCCTGGAAGGCAATCGTCTGCCCAGGGTAGATGCGCGCGAGGCTTTTGCCGTCGGGGGCCTGGTTGACCACGTCGTGGAGATCGCGGGTGGTGTGACCCGCGCGTTTGAAAATCAGTGAGAGGTTGTCGCCCTTGCGTACC
>CAYGOX010000092.1:0-1916 GCA_964351485.1 uncultured Halioglobus sp. | reverse complement strand
GGTGCGTACCACCTGCTCATCCCATGGGCGTTCCGGTTCGGTTGTCTCGATGAGTGGTTCAGGTTCGGGCAGTCCCGTCGCCAACAGTGGTTCCATGCTGGCGAAGGCAACGCTTTCCGGCGCGCCCGCTTCGGTGACGGTGGATGCCAGGGTCAACTCAACCGGTTGTGCGGCCGGCGCTTCGGAGGCATCGGTAAACATGAAACTCAGGCCGAGCAGCGTCACGCCGGCCAACGCCAGGACAGCACTCCTGGCAGGAGTGCCGGTACCGGCAAACAGGTTTCTGTCCCGGCGTAGAGGTGTCGCCCCGCGTGGGCGTTCAAATACTGACATGGCCCCGAAATACTAGCGCATACTTTTTTCCCCAGTATATAAAAAACTCGAGATTTCGGCAGCCGGTAAGATTACCACCGCTTGCAATTGGTCAGTGGTGTTGTATCGTGGCCGCCCCTGCCCGTCGGGGCCATGAACGAGCTGGATTTCACGCATGAGCAGTGCATTGTTGGACGAACTTCGCGCGCGCGGATTGATCTTCCAGGTAGCTGGTGAAGACGAGCTGCCGGGCTGGCTCGATGGCGGCCCGCGCACGCTGTACTGCGGGTTTGATCCGACGGCGGACAGCCTGCACATCGGCTCACTGGTGCCGCTTCTGATGTTGCGCCGGTTCCAGCTCGCCGGACACAAGCCGCTGGCGCTGGTTGGCGGTGCCACCGGCATGATCGGCGACCCGAGTTTCAAGGACCAGGAGCGACAGCTCAATTCCGAGGAGGTGATCGCCGGGTGGGTCGACAAGTTGCGGGTCCAGGTAGCCCGCTTTCTCGACTTCGATGCCGGCGATCAGTCTGCCGAGATGGTCAACAATCTCGACTGGACGCGGCAGCTGGATGTCCTTTCTTTCCTGCGTGACGTCGGCAAGCACTTTTCCGTGAACGCTATGATCCAGAAGGAATCGGTGAAGCAGCGCATTGAGCGCGAGGGCAGCGGCATCAGTTTCACCGAGTTCTCCTATATGATCCTGCAGTCCTACGATTTCGCCGTGCTGAACGAGCGCTATGGCTGCTCGTTGCAACTGGGCGGTTCCGACCAGTGGGGCAACATCACCGGGGGCATCGACCTGACCCGTCGGTTGAACGGCGAGCAGGTGTTTGGCCTGACCATGCCGCTCATCACCAAGTCGGACGGCACCAAGTTTGGCAAGACGGAGTCGGGCACCATCTGGCTTGATGCCGACAAGACTTCGCCCTATGCGTTCTACCAGTTCTGGCTGTCCACAGCAGACGACGACGTGTACCGCTTCCTGAAGTACTTCACGTTCCTGCCGGTGGCGCAGATCGAAGAGATAGAGGCGGCCGACCGCGCTCGCGAGGGCCGTCCGGAGGCGCAGCGGGTGTTGGCCGAGGAGGTCACGCGACTGGTGCACGGCGAGGAAGGCCTGGCCGCCGCGCAGAGAATAACGGAGGCGCTGTTTACCGGCGCCGCGTCGGCGCTGACCGAGGACGATATGCGCCAGCTCGGGCTGGACGGATTGCCCGCGTCCCGGTTGTCTCGGGCCGAGTTGCCCGAAACCCTGACCCAGATGCTGGCCGACGCAGGCATGGCGACCTCCGGCAAACAGGTGAAAGACGCGCTGGGACGTGAGGCGGTAACCGTGAACGGCCAGGTGGTTGGTATGGCGAGAAACGGTGATGTGGCGGGTGTTTTCGCTCCCGAAGCCGCGGCCTTTGAACGCTATTTCCTGGTCAAGATGGGCAAAAAGAAGTACCACCTGTTCGAGATTTCGGGGGGCTGAGAGCCAAAAGTAACCCCGGTTTTGCCCCCTGCGGAAAATGCCCCATCATTCAGTGGCTTGCGCTCCGGGGTGCCGTCGACCGCTGCCGAAAACAAACTTCTTTCGGGGTGGTTTTTTTGTTGCCTGG
>CAYGOX010000091.1:0-11989 GCA_964351485.1 uncultured Halioglobus sp. | reverse complement strand
GCCCACCAGTTGCTGGAAGGCCACATGTACCCCCTGACCATCAAGGGGCTGGAAGAGGGGATGTCCTACCTTTCCAAGTAATCGGCGTAGGCGATCAGGCTTGCGCTTACCGCTACATTGAGTGATTCCACGCCGTTGCGCATGGGGATGTGCAGGTGCCGCTGCGCCATGGCGCTGACCGGCGCCGACACGCCCGTGGTTTCATTGCCCAGTATGTAAACCGTCGCGGGATCATCTGCGGCTTCGAACAGACTCTGCCGGGCGGATGCTTCCAGACTGCAAATCGTGAAGCCACGCTCGCGCAGCAGGGTCAGGGCCTCGACCAGGTCATCGCACAACAGCAGCGGCGCACGGTAGACCGTGCCCGCGCTGGCCTTGATGACCAGCGGGCCCAGCGCGGCGTTGCCCCGTCGCGCCAGCACGATACCGTTGATATTGCCCGCAGCCGCCGAGCGAATGATCATCCCCAGATTCTGCGGATTGGTAATGCCGTCCAGCGCGAGCAGGCGCTGGCGTTGCGTGCTGTCGACGGCCGCCGCGTAATCTTCTACCGAGTTAAAGGCAGGACACAGGACATCCACCGCCACACCCTGGTCCTGGCGACCGTTACGTGAGATCCGCGCGAGTGCCTCGCGTGAGTGGTGTTGCACGGGGATGCTGCGGGCCGTTGCGGCCTCTTCGATCTGTTGCAGCACGCGTGCGCTGCGATTGCTGCTCGCGAGATGGACTGCATGACAGTCCAGGGTGTCGTCCTGCAGTGTTTCCAGCACGGCGTTGCGACCGTATACCGTCAGCATGCGCTCGAAGCGCGCCTTTTTTTCCTGGTAGGATTCGCGCGTCACGGGGCTGGCCCGAAGTGCCGGTTGATCAGTTGCTGTCGTCCCTGCCGGCCGCCAGGGCAGTGATGCGGTCGGCGGAGGCTTTCATGCGCGCGGCGATCTCTTCGATCTGGGAGCCCATGAGTGGCTTGTCGAAAGAGCCGGCGACAAAGCACATGATGGGGACATCCTTGAGCGCGAAGACAGGCATCGCGATGGTGCTGACCTCGTAGCGCGTTTTGGGATCGATGCGATCGAGATGAAAGTATTCGTCGCAAAGATCGTGCTGGTATTTGTTCGCCGCGTCTTCGAGTTCAGTGAGACTCCAGGAGTTGTGAATCCTGCCCAGTTCGTTCCAGAGTTCGGCTTCAGCCTTGGTCTTGAGCGTAACCTCGTAACCGCGCGCGCGTATCGCGATCAGTGACACGCGCAGTTTCTGGTCGAGCTTCTCGTTGTAGCCGCCGCGCGAATCGTGCGCGCGGGTCAACCACGCCTCGAGATATTTTGCGTCCGAAAAAGCGGTGAAGCAGGCTGCGACGGGTGCCGTGTTGGGCAGCCGCAGACCGAGCTGGAAGGACTTGATCAGGGGCGTGTCGCGGCTGTACAGCGCGAGCAGGACCTGGTGCAGTTTCGAACGTCCTGTCACTGCAAAACCGATGTCGAGTTCGTTCTGTAGTTTTTCCAGTTCGGGGCGCGCGTATTCCAGTACGGGGAACTGTGCGAACGCCGCGTTGCCGGCGGCGATAATTGACGGTCCGAGGCGGTACGCCTTAGTCTTCGGGTGCTGCACCAGGAAGCCGTAGTTGGCCATGGTTGTCAGGATGGCATGACAGGTCGCCTTGTTCAGGTTCAAACGGCGAGTCATTTCGGTCAGGCCGAACGCCTGGTGGGGGTTGGCCATGAGCAGGTCGAGAATCGCGAGTGCGCGAGCCGTGGGTTGGGAAAACAATGCCACTGAATATCTCCGGACTACTTTTTTGGAGGTGTTATATGTCGGGTGTTGCCCAACCGCTTCACGTCGACGGGGTTGTGCAAGTCGAGTTTATTATATTGAACTTGCCAATCAAATCAACGCCCTGTTGATCAGGAAAAGCACAGGAGGCCCCAGGCGGGCGCAGGAGCGTTTTTGAAACACTTTCTACTGTATGGGACGTCCGCGTGTCACCTCTGTGAGGAGGCGCTGGCGTTGCTCCAGCAGGTAGCGCCACAATCGCCCGATCTCACCTGGGACGAAGTGGATATCAGCGAGGACGATGCGCTGTTCGAACGCTATGGGCTGACCATCCCTGTCCTGCGACATCCGGACGGGCGGGAGATCAACTGGCCGTTTTCCGCCGAGGATGTCGCGCGGTTCGTGGCGTCCTGAGCGGCCTCAGCTCTCTTCCTGGCCGACCCTGACGGCCAGTACATCGCAGGTCGCCCCGTGCAGGACCCCGTTTGCCGTCGAGCCCATGAGCAGGGCGAGGCCACTGCGCCCGTGGCTGCCAATCACGATGAGATCAGCCTTCAGTTCCTCGGCAATGGCATGGATTTCTGTCTCGGGCTTGCCCAACAGCAGGTGCTGGCGGTCGGCGGCAATGCCCAGGCCGTCCGCGAAGCGGGTGAGTTGCTGTTTGGCCTGCTGGTGAATCTCGTCCTGGATCCCGGAGAAGTCCATCGGGATATCACCGCCGTACGCAAAGCTCAGCGGCTCGATCACGTGCACCAGGTGCACCGCGGTTTCGCCGTTCGCGGCGACAGCCATGGCGCGCGCCGCGACCTGTGACGAGTCTTCGCTCAAGTCAATTGCGAGTAATACGGTGTTGTACTGGGCCATCGGACGCTCTCCTCGGTCTGGTGTCTACTGCGGTTATAGCACAGAATCGGCGGCAATTAGTTTTTCAAGGTTGACGCACGACAAGGAAGCCCATGATACCGGCCCTCATCATCCTGTTTGTAGTGGCGGTCGCGCTGGTGCCGCTGATCCAGTTCAAGCCCAGCGCACGGCAGCGCGAGATCGCCCGTTTGCGCGAATGCGCGGCGCTGAACGGGCTGTTCGTCGAATTTCGGGATGTGCCCGGCAGGGAGGAGTATCGGCGCCAGGCCGGGGCCAACCCGGGCACGGTTATTTACTACGGCAAGCGACTGCCGGCGAAGGGGCAGACCCCGGACGAGCCCCGGCACTGGATCACCCATGACGGGCAGTGGCAGGCCGTCGGGCGCTGGCGCGCGATCCCCGATCCGGTGGCGCAACTGGCCGTGCCGCTGCTCGCCGCGAGCGTTGCGCGCGACAGTTGCGGCGTGTACTGGACTGAGGGTGGAACGGTGGCTGATGTCGAGGCAATTTCGCGGGCTCTGGCCACCTGGAGCGAGGCCCTCGACGGGTAGTGACGACCTTTTTTCCTTGACCCCACGGTACAACCCACTTATATATGCCAGTTTTTTGGGTGCCGCCCCGGGGCAGGGGCGATGCCGTTCGGGGCAATCTGACAGGACAATATGGGCAAATCACTAGTCATCGTGGAGTCGCCGGCGAAAGCCAAGACGATCAACAAGTATCTGGGGTCGGACTACATCGTTAAATCCAGCGTCGGCCACATCCGCGATTTGCCCACTTCGGGCAGCGGTACCACGCAGGTCGACCCCAAGGAGCGCGCCGCACAGGCCGCCAAGACCCGCAAGATGGCGCCCAAGGCCAAGGCTGCGCACAAGAAGAAAAAGGCGCGTGAACAGCTCATCCGCCGCATGGGTATCGATCCCGACAAGGGCTGGAAAGCCAATTACGAAATCCTTCCTGGCAAGGAAAAAGTCGTCAACGAATTGAAAACGTTGGCAAAAAAAGCCGATGCCATCTACCTGGCCACCGACCTTGACCGCGAGGGAGAGGCGATCGCCTGGCACCTCAAGGAGGCCATTGGCGGTGACGATGACCGCTACCAGCGCGTGGTGTTCAACGAGATCACCCGCAAGGCGATTACCGAGGCTTTTGAGCATCCGTCCGCCCTGGATATGGATCGCGTCAACGCGCAGCAGGCCCGCCGATTCCTCGATCGCGTGGTGGGGTACATGGTGTCGCCACTGTTGTGGGCCAAGGTTGCCCGCGGGCTGTCAGCGGGGCGCGTCCAGTCTGTCGCCGCGCGCCTGATCGTGGAGCGCGAGCGCGAAATCCGCGCCTTCGTTCCCGAAGAGTACTGGGAAATTCACGCCGACCTGGAAACGCAGAAGAAGGAGGGCGTGCGCTTCCAGGTGCGCAAGCACAAGGGAGAAAACTTCCGCCCGGGCAATGCCGAGGCCGCCGAGGCGGCAACTGCTGCGCTGGAAAAGGTCGATTACGTCGCTTCCGCGCGCGAGGACAAGCCGACGCGCTCCAGGGCTCCGGCACCGTTTATTACCTCGACCCTGCAGCAGGGCGCCAGCACGCGGCTGGGCTTCAGCGTCAAAAAAACAATGATGCTGGCGCAACGGCTGTACGAGGCCGGTTACATCACCTACATGCGTACCGATTCAACGAATCTCAGCGCCGATGCCGTCGCCGCCTGCCGCGATTACATCAAAGGCAATTACCCGGCAAAGTATCTGCCCGACGCGCCGCGTTCCTACAGCTCCAAGGAGGGTGCGCAGGAGGCTCACGAGGCCATCCGTCCCTCCGACGTGAACCTGCTGCAAAGCGGTCTGAACGGTATGGAGCGCGACGCGGAGCGCTTGTACGAACTGATCTGGCGCCAGTTTGTCGCCGGTCAGATGCCCGACGCTGAATACACCTCCACGGTGGTGACGGTCACAGCCGGCGATTACGAGCTCAACGCCAAGGGCCGCATCATCCGCTTTGACGGTTACACCCGTGTGCAGCCGCCGGCGGGCCGCAAGGCCGACGACGCGGTGCTTCCCGATATCAAGGAAGGCGCCGCGCTGACACTGAAAAAACTCGACCCGGCCCAGCACTTCACCAAGCCGCCTTCGCGCTACGGCGAGGCCAGCCTGGTGCGCGAGTTGGAGAAGCGCGGCATCGGCCGGCCGTCTACGTACGCCTCGATCATTTCCACTATCCAGGACCGGGGCTATGTCCGGCTGGAGAACAAGCGCTTCTACGCCGAGAAAATGGGCGATATCGTCACCCAGCGCCTGCAGAACAGCTTCCAGGATCTGCTCGACTACGGGTTCACCGCAGCCATGGAAGAGCGCCTCGACGAGGTCGCCCAGGGCAACATGAAGTGGCAGGACCTGCTCGATACGTTTTATACCGAGTTCGCCCAGCTGCTCGAACGTGCGGGCGAACCCGAGCCCAATGGTATGCAGCCCAATGAGCCGACCATGACGGACATTCCCTGCAGTGCCTGTGGTCGACCCATGCAGATTCGCACCGCCAGTACCGGGGTCTTCCTGGGCTGTTCGGGCTATGCGCTGCCGCCGAAGGAGCGTTGCAAGCAGACCATCAACCTCACGTCTGGCGACGAGGCCATCCACGAAGACGCCGACGACGAGGCGGAGTCACGGCTGCTCCGTACCAAACATCGCTGCAAGCTGTGCAACACGGCGATGGACAGCTACCTGATCGACGAGACCCGCAAGCTGCACGTCTGCGGCAACAACCCGGACTGTCCCGGCTTCGAGGTGGAGCAGGGCAAGTTCAAGATCAAGGGCTACGAGGGGCCGGTGCTGGAGTGCGACAAGTGCGGCGCCGAGATGCAGCTCAAAAACGGCCGTTTCGGCAAGTACTTCGGCTGTACTGCTGAAGACTGCAAAAATACCCGCAAGCTGTTGCGCAATGGCGAGCCCGCGCCGCCGAAGATGGATCCGGTGCCCATGCCCGAACTGGCCTGCCAGAAAGTGGAGGACACCTACATCCTGCGCGACGGCGCGGCCGGCCTGTTCCTGGCGGCAAGCCAGTTTCCGCGTAACCGCGAGACCCGGGCTCCGCTGGTGATCGAGCTGCTGCCGCACCAGTCGGAGATCGATCCCAAGTACGCGTTCCTGTTCAGCGCACCGACCCACGATCCCGCCGGTCACCCGGCCCAGGTCCGGTTCAGCCGCAAGACCAAAGAGCAGTACGTGATGACCGAGGAAGACGGCAAGGCCACTGGCTGGAAGGCGTTCTACACCGGTGGCAAGTGGGTGGAAGAGGCGCCCAAGGCCCCCGCGAAGAAGAAAAAAGCCGCGCCGAAAAAGAAAGCCGCTCGCAAGAAGGCGCCCGCTCGCAAGTCATGACGGCTGTGCGCGGGAACGCCAACCAGTCGCATTACCTCGCCGCCATCGTGCTCGATGGTTGGCGCCTGGCGCTCGAAAGCGATGATGTCTCCGCAGCGACTGTGACCCTGACCCAGGCCTACCTGCCGGCGGTGCGCGAGCACCTGCTGGCGGCGTACGGCTGGTTCCTGCTGGAAATTGCCGGCGTGACAGACTGGACCGGGGCGCCGCCGCGCCGCTGTGACGACCTGCCACCCGTGCCGCCGGGCAAGGCGACCGCCGGTGAACTGCGCGAGTGCCTGTTGCTGGAATCTCAGGGGTTTTTGGGTGAGCTGCTGGTCGAGCCCGATTTCAGCCGGCCCGCTCCCGCGTCGCGCGGCAACCTCGCCACACCCGCAGTCGCTGCGCCGGACTGCGAGACCGCCCGGCGGTGGCACGCAGAGCTCGGCGCCTTGATGAGCCGCATGCGGGATTCGCTCGACGAATATTAGTGCCTGGAGTTAGTGACCGGATATAGTGGTTGGTACTGGGGACTCGCCACTGATACACTGCCCTTGGGCGGTAACAAAGGGGCAGCGTGTGCCTTCATCTTTGCTGGAAATCGTGGATCTCGGAGATGGTGAGATCGTCTTGCAGCGCGCGGACGATGATTCCGAACCACTGTTAACCATATATTTTTCTGAAGAAACCCAGATTTATCTCATGGACAACGGCCTGGAAGTCGCCAAGGCGATGATCCAGGCGGGAATCGAGGCTGCCGCGGTTGTGGTGGGGCAGCAGGACATCGAGTCCGAGATGGATGCTGAGTTTGATACCGGGGCGCAGCGTATCCTGCACTAGCGTGGCGCGAGCCACCGTGAGGGTGATACCTCGTCCAGGTGTATCGATTCTCTCCAGGCGCTGATGCTGTAGCTAAGTGCCCAGGCTCATCTCGCGGTCAGGTTCGCCGCAGGACGCCCACACTCAAACCCTCGATCGCAAATTCCTGCTCGCGCAGATCGACCACGATCGGGCTGTAGTCCGGGTTTTCCGGCAACAGTTCAAGCAGGTGTTTTTGCCGCGTCTTGTGCAGGCGTTTGACCGTCACCTCGTCCTCGATTCTGGCCACCACGATATCGCCGTTGTTGGCGACCGAGGTGCTGTGAACCGCCAGCAGATCGCCCTCGAAGATCCCCACATCGATCATACTGTCGCCGTGAACCGTCAGGAAGTAGTCGGCCCGTGGTTTGAAAAAGCTCGGGGGCAGGTCGCAGTAGTCCTCGATATGCTCGGTGGCCAGGATGGGGTTGCCGGCGGCGACCCGTCCCACGATCGGGATGCCGCCTGACTCGGGCAGCCGTATGCCGCGCGATGCGCCGGCAATAATCTCGATGGCGCCCTTGCGGGCCAGGGCCTTGAGGTGCTCCTCTGCGGCATTGGCAGACTTGAAACCGAGCTCGCGCGCGATATCGGCGCGTGTTGGCGGGTAGCCGGTGTGATCGATGTGTTCGCGAACGATATCCAGCACCTGTTGCTGGCGAGCGGTGAGCTTTTCCATCACGGCGTCTCTGTGAATTTATACAGTGATGGGATTATATACAGTGCGTGGCGGCCCTGGCAACAGGCCAGGGGAGGTGGGCTGAACGTGCCCGCAGGCGGGTTTGGCGGGAGCCTAGTAGTCCTCGACGCCGTACATCGCGTCCGGTTCAATGGCGTTGACCGGGTTGCCCCAGTCCTCGGGGTGCAACGGCATGTCGGGATCGAGCATGTCGTCGTCATCCAGCTCGAAGGGGGTTCGCCAGTCCTCTGGCGGCGCCACTTCGGTCAGCAGCATTTCGCGCCATGCGTCGAGGTCGAACTCCGCAACTTCACCATCGAGATACTGCAGCTCGATCGTGAGTGAGGAGGGATCCCAGTCCACGACTTCGAACAGCGCGTGGGTTTGCATGTCCTTGTACCAGTTGCCTATCTCGGGGCTCAACATTTTCATCAGCCTTGACCACTCTCTCAGTACCAGCATACACACACGACAATACCATGCTCGCATGCACTGTCCATTTTGTGAGCAAGGTCCGCCAAACTCCGTATTTTTACGGAGTTTTTTTCAAGTCACGGATGAATTGTGAAACAGATCAATCGCTTGCGACGCGGGCCGCCGGTTGACTTGGGCTGGCGCTGGCTTTTATATAGCTGATCGGGCAATCATGCTCAGGTGGACATAAAAAATTTGTCTAAAAAATCATCCGTCATGACTGCGCCGCGCGTGTAACCCGGAAATTCACTTGGATCGTTTCTTCGCCATGTTTGACCAACTCCTGCATTTCGAGCCGGGGCAGTTTCACGACCAGTTCACGGCACTGGCGCTGCTGCTGCTCGCCGGGTCGCTGGTTCACGTGTTGCTGGGCTTTGTCCTGCGGCGCCTGCACCGCATAGCCGAGGAGACCTCGCAGACCTGGGATGAAATCATCCTGAGCGCGGTCGAACAGCCACTGCGTATTGCGCTGTGGATCGCCATTATCTATTTCTGCGTGCGGCTGTTTCCGTTTTCGGATGCGCTGAACGAGCAGCTGTTGCGAATCAACACCACCGGCCTGGTATTCCTGCTGGCGTGGATGGGGCACCGGCTTATCGCCGGCATCGAGGAGGAACTGGTCGCGCCGCGGCGTAGCGTGGTGACGACCTCCACCGACAAGGCCACTGTTCACGCCATCGCCAAGTTGACCCGTATCGCGCTCTGGATTGTCGCCGGGTTGATGGTGCTGCAGAGCGTCGGCGTCAGCGTGTCGGGCCTGCTGGCGTTCGGTGGTATCGGTGGCATTGCCGTCGGCTTCGCCGCCAAGGATCTGCTGGCCAACTTTTTTGGCGGGCTGAGTGTCACGCTCGACCGGCCGTTTACCGTGGGCGACTGGATCCGCTCGCCCGACCGCGAGATCGAGGGGACTGTCGAGCACATCGGCTGGCGCCTTACCCGCATCCGTACCTTTGACCAGCGACCGCTGTATGTTCCCAACTCGGTGTTCACGCAGATCGCGCTGGAGAATCCTTCGCGTATGTTCAACCGGCGCATCTACGAAACGATCGGGCTGCGCTATTCCGATGCGGCGCAGATATCCACTATCGTGGAGCAGGTGCGCGAGATGTTGAAAAACCACGAGGAAATCGATACCTCGCGCACGCTGATCGTCAATTTTGTATCCTTCGGGCCGTCGTCGCTCGATTTTTTTATCTACGCCTTCACCCGCACCGTGGTCTGGGTGGAGTTTCACGCGATTAAAGAGGAGATCCTGTTGAAAGTCCTGGAAATCATTCACGCCAATGGCGCCGACGTGGCCTATCCCACGCGTACGCTGCACATTGACTCCATGGCGCCGGAGGTGAATTCGTGAAGCCGCTGGCGATTATCGGGGGGACGGGCGTCGACGAACTCGACGGCCTGGAAGTCGTGGCGACCCACGACGTGCAGACACCGTTCGGGTCGCCTTCGCGGCCGGTCCAGGAAGGGCGGTGGGGCGAGATCCCCGTGTGCTTTCTCCAGCGCCACGGGTCTCCCAGCGCCATCCCGCCGCACCGGATCAACTACCGCGCCAACCTCTGGGCGCTGCAGTCTCTGGACGTTGGCGGCATCGTCGCAATCAACGCGGTCGGCGGCATTACCGAGCATATGCGGCCGGGCCGCCTGCTCATTCCCGATCAGCTGATCGACTACACCTGGGGCCGCGAGCACACCTTTGACGAAGGTGGGGACGGCACGTTGATGCACATCGATTTTACCGAGCCCTATGAGCCGAACCTGCGCGCCGACCTGCTCCGGGCGGCGAGCGACAGTGGCGTCGAGCACGCGACCAGCGGGGTGCAGGGCATCACCCAGGGGCCGCGCCTGGAAACGTCGGCGGAAATCCAGCGTATGCTGCGCGACGGCTGCGATGTGGTCGGTATGACGGGTATGCCCGAAGCGGCGCTGGCACGGGAGCTGGACCTGCCCTATGCCTCAATCTGCATGGTGGTGAACCCGGCGGCCGGTCTGGGTGAGCTACCGCTGACCACCGAGATGATGCGGGAAATCCTGATTCAGGAAGCGTCGGTGGTGCGCAACCTGCTGCGCCAGCTCCTGACCAACCGGCACGCCGCCTAGCGCGGCGTAGACGCGGCGGCGACCTCCGGCTCCGGCGAGCGCAGCGGCGTGAACTTGATGATCAGCCCCAGCATGGGGTGATCGATGTAGTGGATTTCCTTGCTGCGCATGCGGCGTTTCTGCTGCAGCGCTACCGCGTGCCGATACGGGTAGGCCGGTCCGAGTGTGTGCGCGTCGGCCATATCCGCTTCCGGGACAGGCAGGTCCACGTTTGCGTCGTCATCAGGCGCATCCGTCACTGCCACAAGTGCATCGTTTTCGTCGAGCCCGGATCGCGGGCCCAGCGGCGGGGCGGGCATCTGCCAATCGCCGGGCAGGTAGTCGCCCGTGGTATTCACCCACAGGTTTGTCTCCAGGTGCAGGTAGCGCGACAGGTGTAACGTGATCGAGCCCTGCAGTTCCGGCCACTGCCCGGTGTCGCCGGAGCGGTCCAGGATAATCGGCACGGCCTGGCGCTTGCTGGCGACCGGCTGTACCCAGGTTTCGTGGAACAGCACGCGATACCGTCCCGAGCGGGCCATCTGGTTGGCCACATCGTTGAAATCGCGGCGCGACGCGGGCAGTGTGTGAAACGGCGGTAGATTCGGACGCAGTTCCTCGCCCTCGTCGAGCAGGATGTCACTCTCGGTGGTGTCGGGTGTCGCGCCCACGAAGTCGTCACCTGCTGCGAGGAAGCGACCCTCGGTGGGGTAGCCCAGCGCCGGCGTGGCCGGCCACTGCTCGAGTTGCTCGGCGCCGCGCTGGCCAAAGGCCAGTAACTCCACCCGGTACCAACGTTCGGCCCACACCTGGCCGCTGCCGAGCAGCAGCAAAAGCGCCGCGCAGGCGCCCAGGCGCGAATACCGGTTAGCCGTTGGCGACGTTCTGGGGATCACTGGATAGCTGCTCCATTAGCTGTTCGAGGTAGCGCTCGCGCTGGTCAATCTCCGGCATCGCATGCTCGAACCGCAGGCGGCTGTTGCCGGTAAGCTTGAAGGTTGTCGGGTTCGCCTGCACGAGCTTGACCAGGTTGATCGGGTCAATCGAGGTGGATTCCTTGAACTCGATACTACCACCCTCGGGACCGGCTTCAAGCGTGCGGATGCCCAGCGCCTCGGCGCGCAGGCGCAGGCGCGAGGTCTGGAAGAGGTTGTGTACCTGCGGCGGCAGCAGGCCGAAGCGATCGATCATTTCCACCTGCAGATTGCGCAGCTCGTCGTCGGAGGCGGCCGCGGCAATGCGCTTGTACAGGACCAGCCGGCTGTTGACGTCGGGGAGGTAATCCTCGGGAATCAACGCGGCGGTGTGCAGGTTGACCTCGGTGCCCTGGTCGAGTGGCGCATCGACGTCGGGAATCTCGCCGCGGCGCAGCGCATCCACGGCGCGCTGCAGCATGTCCATGTACATCGAAAAACCCACGCTGTGAATCTGGCCGCTCTGTTCGTCGCCGAGTAGTTCGCCGGCACCGCGAATCTCCAGATCGTGCGTTGCGAGCAGGTAACCCGCGCCAAGGTCGCCGGCGGCCTCGATGGCTTCCAGGCGCTTGCCCGCGTCGGCGGTAATCGCCGAGCGCGGCGGCGAGAGCAGGTAGGCGTAGGCCTGGTGGTGCGAGCGCCCGACACGGCCGCGCAGCTGGTGGAGCTGGGCCAGGCCGAATTTGTCCGCGCGCTCGATGATGATGGTGTTGGCGTTGGGCACGTCGATGCCCGTCTCGATGATGGTGGTGCAGAGCAGGATCTGGTGCTGCCGGTGGTAAAACGCGGACATGACCCGTTCCAGCTCTGTTTCGCGCATCTGGCCGTGGGCGACGGCGATACTCAGTTCAGGCAGCAGCTCGCGCAGCTTGCGCGCGGTTTCCTCGATGGGCTTCACCTCGTTGTGCAGGTAGTAGACCTGTCCGCCGCGCAGCGTTTCGCGC
>CAYGOX010000090.1:0-12031 GCA_964351485.1 uncultured Halioglobus sp. | reverse complement strand
AAGGCGATCAACTGCCCCACTGTCATGGCACCTGCGATGACCAGATGCGCACCCCACCAGATAATGCCAAGGGTAGTCACTTTCGAGATCAGCCCGGCCACCTGATTCGCCGCATTGTTCAGGTTCTGGGCACGAAACGCAGATCCGACATAGTCAGCCAACTGATCCTCCCACCGTCTCTGCATCTGGGGCTCCACCGCCTGTGCCTTGACCGTTTCCATTCCCGCGACGGACTCCGTCAGAAACACCTGGTTCATTGCACCGAAACGAAATTTTTCGTCGAGCTTTTCCCGCAGTGCCGGTGTAATCAGGACAGACAGGGCAACATAGAAAGGCAGTGAGCCAAGTACAACCCAGGTAAGCGTTGGGCTGTAGTACCACAGGACCAGAAAAAAGACAGCGGTGAAGGACAGGTCGACAAGTAACGTCAGCGACGTTCCGGTAATAAAATTGCGCAAGGTCTCCAGTTCACGCACCCGCGCAACTGTCTGTCCAACCTGCCGAGCCTCGAAATAGCCCAGTGGCAACCGGGACAGGTGCGCGAACAGCCTGGCTCCGAGCTCGACATCCACACGACTTGTCGTGTGACTGAACAGATAGTGGCGAAGCCCACCGACAACAGCCTCGAACAGTACGATTACGAAGAACCCGAAGGCCAGCACATCGAGTGTGGTGAAGCCGCGGTGCACCAACACCTTGTCCATCACAACCTGGATAAACAAGGGTGTTACCAGCGCAAACAGTTGCAGGAAAAATGACGCAACAATTACGTCTGCAAACAGGCGGCGATAGCGGCGCAATACTGGCAGGAACCAACGCAGGTTGAATCCGCCACCCGAGACACCTGCGGAGTGACGCTGAGGCGCAAGATAGATGAGCTCGCCCCGCCAGAGCGACTCAAACTCGGACTGACTCAGAGCTTCTACCCCACTGTCATCACCCCGTTGAATCAGGTAACGGGGGTCATCACCACTCACCACCCGCGCCAGCACAAAATAGTCGTCGTCACCGCTCACCCCTATTGCAGGTAAAGCGCGGTTGTCCAATTCTCCTGCCGCTCGCTTAACCCGGCGTGCGCGGAAGCCGGCCTGAATCGCCGCCTGCAGCAGGTCATCCGTCGATAGCGGTGAATCGAGTGCCAACCGGTGACTGATCTCCCCGATATCCACAGCCACCTGGTGCAAAGCTGCCACGCGTGCGAGACACACAAGCGCGCTATCCACCGGCAGCATCCTGACCCGGGTGCATCCGAATTACGACAAAATCTGATTGTCCATTCAGGTGTTCACAAAAGAAGAAGGCCAATGCAACGCTCCCTGTTCGCACTTACCACGTTAGAGCTTAGCGAGCACCGGCGGGCGTTCAAGGAGATGGTCGGTATTGACGAGAAACAGACGCCCATAAAAAAGCCGCGCCCAAAGGCGCGGCTTGAGTACAAACCCCGATGGCGGGGCTTGCCGCAGGCTTAGTCCAGCGAACCGGGGATAATCCAGCTCGAGTACCAGGTGTCGTTGGCAGACGTACCCGGCTCAACCGCACCGATGTAGGTGGTGCTGTCGAAGGTGAAGCCGGAGCCGTTGTCGACTGGAGTGATGGACGGGGCGGCTACGTTGGCCTCTGCGCCTGTCAGGGCGTAGGCGCTGTCCACGCTCACGTCGCCAGCCACCGCGTTGCTCTCGGTGTCGGCATCGCGCTTGTCGTAGTAGCCGTCTTCACAGTTACCCAGTACGTTCACCAGGGTTACATCCGAGGTTACGTCGATAGTGTCATCACCGTTGATGTCGGCGTCGTCGATACGGATACAGCCGGTATCGAAGTCGCGCACCGCCGTGTTGTAGATAGACACGGTCAGGGCGCCGCGCAGACGCATACCCGGCTGCTGACCGGCGTCTGAGGCCTCGTTGTTGTTCACCGCGCTACCCAGCACCAGGATGTTCGACAGTACCGCTTCGGTCTCGGGCACATACTCATCGTCAGAAGAGTTGGCTTCGATACCGCGCGGGTCGTTGCTGCCGGTGGGCGCACCCTTGGTCGGGTTCTTGCGGATGATGACGTGCTGGATGTTGCCCATGTAGCCTTCGTCAAAGTCCAGGTCGTCATCGTCGTTGTTGGTCAGCACCGCGTACTTCAGGTTGGCAGTGCCGCCGAACCACTCCACCGCGTCGTCGAGGTTGCCGTGCACCTGGATGTACTCCAGTACCGTGCCGTGACCCACGCCCTGCAATGTCAGGCCGTTGATCTCGTTGTTGGGCCCAGCCACCAGGCCGCCCTCGGCAATCCGCACGTAGCGCAGTACACCGCTGTTGTCGGCCGGGTCGTTGCCGCCGTAGTTGCCCACAACGGTGCCGCCCTCGCCTACCACGTTACAGATAGTGCCGGTGCCGAAGCAGGCGCCGGTGCCGCCCTGGCCGTACTGCGGCGCGAAGCCCTGCAGGATAACGCCCCCCCACTCGCCTTCGCCGTCGAAGTCTTCGTCAGCCAGGCTGCTGAAGGTAATCGGCGCCGCCGGAGAGCCGTTGGCCATCAGCATGGAGCCGCGGGTGACCAGCAGCGAGCCGGTATCCAGTGCCCGCACGTGAACCCCGGGGCGGATGGTCAGCGTGACACCCGCGTCGCGGATCGCCTGCACATCGGCCTCGTTGGCCACGGTTTCGTTACCGCGCCCTACCAGTACCTCGCCGGAGAGTACCCACTCCACGCCTGCGACGAAGGTGTAGTCCTCGTCGATAACGCCAGAGACCGTACACTGCGTGTTATCGCCGTTACAGCTCACGAAGTCAGCAGGTTCAACCTCTTCTTCGGTGCCCAGCGTACCGGGCAGTGTCCAGCCGGACCACCAGGCCGAGCCGTTGGGATCAACTGCGCCCACATAGTTGGTCTGGTCGAAGACAAAGCCGGAGCCGTTATTGACCGCGTTGATGACCGGGGCGGAGGCAAGTTGTGCTTCGCTTTCCTGAATGGCCAGGTTCGCATCGTAGGTGATCGTTTGTTCCTGCAGGTTTGTTACCGAATCTGCATCGCGGCGCTGGTAAAAGCCGTCTGCACAGTCACCGATGACGTTCACCAGGGTCACGTCGGAGAAAAAGTCGTTGGTATCGTCACCATCCACATCGGCGTCATCGATGCGCGCACAGCCCGCGTCGAATTCGTCGATAGACGTGTTGAAGATATCCACGTTCACCGCACCGCGCAGGCGCATACCCGGCTGACGGCCTTCCTGCGCGCCGCTATTGTTGACCAGGTCGCTGCCGATGATGGTGATATTGGCCAGCACCGCCTCGGTTTCGGGCACGTACTCGTCGTCAGAGGAGTTGGCCTCGATAGCGCGCGGGTCGTTACTGCCCTGCGGCGTGTCGGAGGTGCGGCTCTTCTGCACGATGGCGTACTGCAGGTTACCCATCCAGCCTTCGTCGAAGTCGATGTCGTCGTCGTCGTTGCCGGTCAGCACGAGGTAGCGCGCGTTAACCGTGCCACCGAACCACTCGACACCGTCGTCGAGGTTATCGTGCACCTGGATATACTCCAGGGTCGTACCGTGGCCTACACCCTGCAGGGTCAGGCCGTTGATTTCGTTGTTCGGACCAGCGATCAGGCCGCCTTCAGCAATCCGCACATAGCGCAGTACGCCGCTGTTGTCCGCGGGGTCGTTACCACCGTACACGGAGATGTCGGTACCGCCCTCGCCTTCAACGTTACACACGTCGCCGGTGCCGAAACAGGCGCCGGTACCGCCCTGGCCATACTGTGGCGCGAAGCCCTGGATGATCAGGCCGCCCCACTCGCCAAGGCCAGAGAAGCCCTCGTCCAGGCTGGAGAAGGTAATCGGGTCGGTCGCCGTGCCGTTGGCCATGAGCATCGAACCGCGAGTCACCAGCAGCGAACCGGTGTCGAAGCCGCGGATATGCGTGCCCGGCTCGATGGTCAGGGTGACACCCGCGTCGCGAATGGCCTGTACGTCATCCAATGAGTTGACCGTCTGGTTGCCGTCGCCGACAGTTACCGTACCGTCCAGACGCCACTCGACGTCACTGATCAGCGTGTAGTCGCTGCTGACCGTCCCGGACAGTGTGCCCACCAGGCAATCGTTTGTGAACGCAACGAATACGGCCTCTACCACCTGGGCGCACAAGCCCACGGGGTCGGAACCGCTGCTGGAGCTGCTGGATCCGCTGCTGGAGGAACTGCCAACATTGACGTTGATGACGACATCGTCGCCTTCACCGCCACCGCCGCAGCCGGTGAGCGCAACAAGCGGGACAAACATCGCCGCGAGTAGTTTGTTTTTCATCATGGTTTGCTTCCTGATCACTGTTAAAAAAATTGGCGAAGTCTTAACGTCGCTTCGCTTATTGTTAAAAGCGGTAGCTCACGCCCACGCCGATACTCGTTCCCGTCTGGTAGCTTTCGATCGTGCGACCGTTCTGGGAGTACTCCACGTCTTCGTTGAGCAAATTCTTGATCGACGCTTTCAGCGTCAGCGCTTCGCTGAACATCTTTTCGTAGGTCAGGTCGATCACGACCCGCGCGTCCTCAATCTCCGGCCCGGTCGCCGCGCCGCGCGCGATGCGGAAGATACGATCGTCGAAGTAGTTCACCAGCAGCGTGAGCTTCTGCTCGGTCGGGTAGTGGTCGAAGCCGAACTGGACATTGGCCAGCCACTCCGACTGTCCCTGCAGCTGGCGACCATCAGCGCCGGCGCCTTCGAGCCGGATGCTGTCTGCCGACAGGGTGACTTCGGAATCGATGTAGGCGATGTTGCCCCCGACAAACAGGGTGTAGTCGTCTTCATCCAGGAGGATTTTGTTGGCGTCGATTTCGATACCCAGCAGGTCTGCCGAATCCTGGTTACGGAAGGTAATGCCACGCGCGGCGCTACCGGATGCATCCGGCAGTGCCCGTTCGATCGGGTTCTCAATTTCCTTGGCAAAGAGCGCGATAGACAGGCTTTCGCTGTCGGAGAAGTAGTACTCGATGCGCGCGTCGTAGTTGTCGATCGTCGACACTTCCAGGTCGGGGTTGCCGAAAATCTGGTCGTCGGTATCCGGGTCGAAGGACTGCGCCTCTGAACGCTCCATCAGGCCCGGGTAAGACACCGTCTGCGAGAACCCCAGGCGAACCTGCCACTCTTCTGTCGGCCGCCAGGTCAGCGCCAGCGCAGGGTACCAGTCGTCGGCTTCCAGCTCGCTCGTGGCCAGATCATCGTTGGGGTAGTCGAGATTCTGCGAGAATTCCTCGTAGCGCACCCCCGCCAGCAGTGCCCAGTCTTCGCCCAGCTCGGTGTTGGTTGAAAAGTACACCGCCTGGATTTCTTCCTGCGATTCGTAAGAGTCGGTATCGGTGGTATTGGCTGCCAGGCGGACGCGATCTGCGGCGAAGTTCTGGTAGGAAAGAATTTCCTCAAGATCCTGATCAATGCCCAGGCTGATATCGTCACCTCGCTCGCCAAGGCGAATGCCGAAGCGATACTGGTCAACTTCGCGCTCCTTGTCGGACCACAGGACTCCCGTTTTGAACTCTGTCGAGCTGACCGAGCCCCAGTCCCAGTTCAGCGCGTAATCCACGGCGATATCGAAGCTGTCCTCTTCGAGGTCGGACCAGCGACGCTCGAATGCCGACGTCGACAGGTTGCCGTTGAAGTAGCTGTACTGACGGCGGTCGGGTTCGTCACGCTCGGTGCGCGAGTAGGCCACACGCCAGTCCAGTGCGTGAAGCCCTTCGTCAAACTCGCGCTCGTGGTGGCCGGTGAAGGCCTGCGAGATAAACTGGCGCTCTACCCATTCGAGGATAGTGCTGTCCACCTGGTTTTCTTCCGCGCCGTCAACGCCGTTCTCCACGCGGGTGGTGTCGTCACTGCTGCGCAGGAAGGTGGTCTTTGAATACAGTTCGTCGGCGATGCCAAACTCGTAGCCGACAGCGAGATAGCCATTCAGGTCGGTCGTCTCACGTGAGCGCATGTAGCTGCCAGACGTTTCCAGGGGGTTGTCCAGCTCGGCTGTGCCGCGATCACCAGTGGAGTGGTCATAGGTCGCCGCCAGGTAGTAACCCCATTCGTTGTCGCCAGCTTCCAGGCGATCGGCCAGCACAGCGGAGGCCGAGCCGTCGGGCAGCGCTGTCTTGTCGCCGACGTTGTAGTCGTCCTGGAAGCGCACACCCAGGCGGGCGGCGTCGATCGGCGAGGTACAGATATCGGCCACCGACGGGTCGCAGATCGTCAGAGAGCGGCCGCCGTCCGTGGCAGCCAAAACGCCGCCGGGCAGCTTGCGCAAGCCGGAATCAAACCCGGCCCAGTCTTCGTTGCTGCTGCGATAGTTCAGAATGTCATCGCCCGTAAAGTCGGTGTTGAAACCGAGGGACGCCGACACCTTGCGAATTTGCTCGTCCGGCAGGCCCTTGGTGAGAATCTTGATGGAGCCGCCCGTGGTCGTCGCGAGCTGGTCCGGTGTATAGGACTTTTGAATTTCGATGCCGCCGAGAATGTCCGTGGGGAACAGGTCGAGCTGAACGTCGCGTCGCTGCGGGTCGGTACTGGGCATCAACAGACCATTGAGCGTGCTGGAGATGTACCGTCCGTCCAAGCCGCGCACCGTTGCATACTTGCTGTCGGTCACCGCCACGCCGACCACCCTGTTCAGGGCTGCGGCGACGTCGGCATCGCCGAATCGCTCCAGCTGTTCCACGTCGATTGCGTTGGTGATCGACGTGGCAAAGCGTTCTACGCTGGCCGAATCTTCCTGGGGATTGAACACGCCCAGTACAAAGACTTCTTCCACCGGACCGCCCGCCACCGGCGCGGTAGCCTGCGAGAGCAAACGGAAGCGAGCAGTAACACCCAGTCCGGCCATCACGCGCACATCGCGCACTGTAGCTGGACGGTACGAGGGTGCCGACACGTCGACGTCATACAGACCACGCGGAACCGCCAGCGAGTACACGCCGTTAGCGCCGGTTGTACTGCTGTAACCGGTTCCCGCCAGGGAGACAACGGCACCCGCCAGCGGCTGGCCACCGGTGTCCAGCACCTGTCCGGTGACGAAACCGTTTTCGCCGCTGTCACCCGGTCCGAACAGTCGAATGTCTACAGCGGGCGCCGCGTTGGCGCCTGAGGGAATCGTGACACTGATCTCGACATCTTCGTCGTCGTCCGCAGTGAACTCGATGGGCAGCTCCACCTCGTCGTCCACCAGCGTGATCACCGACGTTCCACCGTCAATGGGCAACGCGGCGCCGCCACGAGCGTCAGTCACGCCGCGCTCCTGGCCGTCGACCATGATGGTCACCCCGCTCAGGGGCGCCTCGTCAAAAAATACGCGAAGAAACGCGTCGCCGGCGAGCGTTGGCGCGGATGCCAGACTAAGCACCAAACCCAAGGAGGATAGAGACTTGTTCATCAATTGCAGGATCCTGGAAAAACAACATAAGCCAACCCGATGCACTGGGGCGTTTCAGGACTGGCGCGTTTTGATCCAGCGCAAAGCGGATACGCTGGCCTTATGAGGAGCGAATGCTAGAGAGGAAATATGAACGTCGTGTGATACAAATATGGCGTTTTTGTGAAACCGGCGGGAGCAAACAAAAAACCGGGGTCTGTCCCCGGTTTTTTTAGAGTGCGACGGTGGCTTTTTGGAAGTCGAACGCGCAGGTGCTGCTGGATATGAAATCCGTCAGGCGGTGGTTGATTTCCGCGTCGTTGTTTTCTGAGATCGCAAACATCAAGCCGTCGTAGTAGCCGAGCGCCTTGGACAGGATGTTGTCGCGCTCAACCTCGTCGAAGTTCTCCAGTACCGAGTGCGTCAGTGCACCGTACTCGTCCTCCGAGAGCTGCCCGAGCGACTGCTGCGCCAGTACACACGCCATTTTGCGTGAGGCCTGGAATTCCTCCGGCGCCAGGGACAGGGCCGTGGCCCCGGCGCTGAACATCGCCGCAGCAACAAAGCCGGTGAACACTCGCTTGATCATGCTTTCTCCGTGGGTGATCTTGGTCTCGCGCGCAGTATAGGAAGCCGGCATGACAGAAATATGACGCAAAAATGAAACTACGGAGAAAGATGTTTGCTCCCTGAGCCGGGAATACGTCACAAAGTCCGCCCGATTAGCACAGTATTGTTACAGTTAAATGAAACATTCAGCCAAAAGGTAGCGCCGATTGAGAATTCGGGTGTAGAGTTGCGCCTAACACTCGGAAAAGGAGAACAAAAATGAACTTCCAGGGCGCTACATCTACTCTCGCCGCGGCACTTTTTCTCGCCGCCACACTTGGGACAAGCCCGGCGGCCATGGCCGGCAGCGAAAAAGACTGCCTGCTCAAAGGCACTGTCGAACGCTCGGGCGCATCCAGCGGCACACAGGTGAAAATCCACTCCATCAGCAAGTATGACGAGGAGTCGCGCTGCCGCGTGCGCCGCGGGCAGAAGCTCGAGTTCAAACTGCCGCAGGACAACCGCCTGGAGTCGGCCCCGACCGGCAGCGAAGTCGAGTACCGCTACCGCAGTGACGACCGCGGCGAATCCAACGCCGAACTCATTCGGGTCGAGGCGTAACCTTCCCCGGGGCCGGTTCACCGGCCCCGTTTTTCACTGCGCATCTTCCAGCGTTCTCAACACCTGCGGCCATACACGCGCCCAGCAACACGAGTGATCCACCGCTGTCACCCGTTCCAGGCTTGCCGAGGGCGAGTCAGCAACCACATTGCTTATCATTGCCGCGCTGACATTCCTGTCCAGCACTCCCAGGTAATGCAGTTGCCGTAGCGAAGCGGGCAGCGGTGGCATTTTCGCCGGCTGCAGCGAGCCGTATAGCGGTGCATAGCGGTGGTCCCGGGCCCACAGCGTGTGGTCGAGATTCGCGCCCAGGGTTACGAGGGCTTCAACGTCGTCGCGACGCGCGGCGAGTAAGTAAGCCAGGGTGCCGCCGCCACTGTGTCCGATGAGCACCACGCCGGAATAATCTGGCGCATACCGGTCGAGTACGGTATCGAGGCTCTCGACCACCTCCCGCCCGTAGCGGTGAGACGTCCACCAGCGATCGTCCGCGCAAGGCGCATCGCGACGTACAAAGTAGCAGGGCCGACCCAGGAACAGCGCCGGCGCAGGGTCCAGCGCCATGAGTTCCAGGGTTAGCGCGCGCGTCGGTGTCGGGTCCTGCGCCGGGGAGATGCGGGTTTCCCAGGGTCGACCATCACCTTCTATATAGACGTGCAGTTGATTCCCCTGCCCCGGCTTTGAAATCACCCGATGATTAAATTGCGTCGATGCCACAGTCGCGTTGCTAACCGGCTGATCAAAGCCGTAGTCGGATACATCGAACACAGCGGCACAGCCTGCAACCAGCACGGGAAGTGCCAGCAGCAGGATTGCGAGAGGGGGAAGTCGGAAGCGCCGGGTTCGTCGCAACATCACCCGGCTCGTGGTTACTGCGAGCGCTCGGCGGTCAGTTCGTCGACCAGTCGCTGCACATCATCGCGTTCGGGGAAGTCGTCTGACAACACGAGTGCTGCACGCAATTCCTTTTCCGCCTCACCGTTACGTCCCAGCGCCTTGAGCGCAACGCCGGTGTGGTAGCGAATCTGCGGATCACTGGAATTGATCGCGTACGCCTGGCGCAGGTAGGGCAATGCGCGTTCGTTTTCACCCTTGCGCGCCAGAATCCAGCCTACGGTATCGAGCAGTGCAGAGCTGTTCTCGCCATCCTCTTTCAGGGCGCGCATGGCAGTGGCCAGTCCCTTGTCCAGGTCTTCCCTGGCCTGAATGTTGGCGAGGTTGTTGAGAATCTCGGGATCGTCACCCACCTCCGGTATCGCCACCAGCCGCTCGTAGTAACTGGCGGCGCGGGCCTCGTCGCCCTGCAAGAGGTAACTGTCGGCGATAAGGCGTACCGCCCACATGGGCAGCGAGCCTTCACGCAGGCTCTCTTCCATGGTGTCGGTGAATTCGCTCGCCGCCACACCGCGCGCACTCAACTCGTAGAGCTTGAAAATTGCGGGCGTCAGTTCCTTGTCCTGTTGATAGGCCTGCATAAAGTGCTTCTGCGCCTTGTCCAGCTCATCTCGCGACATGGCGATTTCACCCAACAGGTAGGACAACTGGGCGCTGTCGCCGTATTTTTCACGCAGCGCCTGCGCGATCGATTCTGCAGTTTCGTCTTCGCCCTCCATCAGGAACAGCCCGGCCAGGTCGAGCCGCACGAGGAAGGACTCAGAATCAATTTCCAGGGCGGTCTCCAGCGTCTTGCGCGCAGACTCCAGGTTCCGTGTGCGCACGTGCATGGCCGCGAGCTCGCGCAGTTTCTGCGGATCTTCTTTCCATAGCAGCGAAAGACTGTGCAGCGGCCGCTGCGCCAGTTCGTATTCCTGCATCTGCATATAGATGCCCGCGAGGGTGACCAGGTAATCCGCGTTCAGCGGGTTCTCGCGAGACAAACCCGCGGCAACCTTCATCGCATTGTCCAGGTCGTTTTGCTTGAGATAAATTTCCAGCTGCAGTTCCGCCGGCCGCGTCGAGGCCCGATCGTACACGGTGGCCTTGCGCGTCCACTCGATCGCCTCATCGTACTGCCCCTGCAGAAACAGGTTGCGCGCCATCAGCAGGATCGACTTGGTGTGGCTGGGCTGAATCACCAGTGTCTTGTTGATCACCTGGCCCGATTCCTCCAGCTCGCCGCGCTTTTTCAACAGCATGGCCTGGCTGAAGTGCGCCTCGACATTGTCTGGCGCGAGCTCCAGTGCGCGATTGATCGATTCCTCGGCCTCCTCCAGATCACCGGTACGCAGATAAGTCACAGCGCCGAAGTTGTGCGCCCGCACCGCTTCGGGATACGCCGCTCGCAACCGCTTCGCACTGGTGACTGCAGCGTCGTAATCTTCCAGCTGCAACTGCAGGGCACCACGCAGCAAGTCGTAATCGAGCACCTTGCGCCCACCGAGGTACACCTCGTCCAGCAGCGCCAGCGCTGCCGCCGGTTTTTCGGTGGAGCGGAGAAACTCCGCTTCGAGAATCGGGATGTAGGGGTTGGTCTCCCCTACCGTTTTAAGTTCCTGCAACAGCTCCTTGGCCGCGTAGCTATTCTTGTCCTGAATATAAAAGTGCAGCAACTGGAGCGACAGGCCAAGATCCTTGCTGACAGCCTCCTTGCTGGTGCGCAACAGGTCGGTCGCCAGACGCAGTTCATTGTTGCGAACATAAAGATCGACCAGCATGCGGATCGCCGCGAGGTCGTTCTTGTTTCTTGCCAGGTAAGCATTGAACAGCGTAATGGCACTGCGATCACTGCGGCGCACATAATCCGACGCTGCGCGGATGAAGAGCATGCCGTCGCTGGTGTGCATCTGCACTTCTTCCAGCGCGCCCAGTTTCAGGCTGAGGTTGGACAGCATTTCTTCACCCAACTCCGCATCGCCCTGCCCGATCATCAAAATCGCGTTGAGCAGCGTTGCTGCGGGGTCATCCTTGGAAATCTCGAGAATCTGCTCGAGGTAATGCTTCATCTGCGTCTGGTCGCCCAGGTGAAGATTTACACGCGCGAGCGCACGCAGGACGCGCAGGTCTTCCGGGTCGATTTCGTTGGCACGCTTGAAGTGATCGAGCGCTTCCTCGAAACGATTTTCAGAAAACGCCAGTTCACCGCGCAGCTGCCACGTTTTGTGATTGAGCGGGTCGAGCGTGAGCGACTTGTTAATCTGGTTGCGCGCTTCATCGCGCATCCCGCTGTTCAGGTAAATTGCAGCCAGGCTGTTGACCGAGCGCACGTCGGCGGGAAACAGTTGCGCGGCTTCCTCCAGCGTGTCGCGGGCGCGGCCGGACTGGTCTTCAAGCAGGTAAGCCTGCGCCTTGAGCAACAACCATTCGAAACGGGTCTGGCGCGAAAAGCTTGAGGCCCGCTTTTCCAGCGCCATCAGTGCGCCGGTTTTTTCCTGGATGATGAGCGAAGGCCCGTAAATTGGCAGAACCAGGTTGATGTCCGCGCCCAGTTTCAGCGCTTCTTCAGATTCTTTTTCGGCGCCGAGAATATCCCCGGCATTGAAATACATCTCGGCCAG